>DAMABW010000223.1:0-7693 GCA_031999925.1 Massilia sp.
TCCTCGTCGGTGAGGCGGCCCGGCTTGTTCAGGATGGCATCCGGCACCAGCGCCTTGCCGGTGTCGTGCAGCAGGCCGCCGATGCCGGCCTGGTAGATCGTGTCCTCGTCCATGCCGCGCGAACGGCAGAAGGCCACCAGCAGCGTGCACACGCTCACCGAATGCAGGAAGGTGTAGTCGTCCTTGGTCTTGATGCGCAGGAGGCCGAGCAGCGCGCCGGAATTGCGCAGGATCGATTCGGTGATGTTCTGCACCACCGGCGTCACGTTGTCGAGTTCCACCGCCTTGCCCAGGCGCGCATCCTGCATCACGGTGCGCACCAGGCCCACCGCCTGGCGCCGGATGTTCACGGCGCGCTGCATCTCGTCGGCCAGGCTGGCGCGTACCGGCTTCACCGGCCTGGTTGCGATCGCCACGACTTCCTTCTCGGTCTGGGCCTGGACTTCAGCCAGGGTCGGGGCATCCGCCACGTCCAGGCCCTTGGCGCAGTCGATGACCACGCCACGGATGCCGGCATTCACGATCTTGCGGATCTCGTCTTCGCTGGTGAGCACGAAGCGAGCACGTACGAAGGGATGTTCCATCCAGCCGCAATCCAGGTCGTGGATGGACATGCCGAGGCGCAGCTGGGACGAATCGATTTTCTTGAGCATTGCAGTGGTCCGGCCTGTGGTAATCTCCGCCACCCGGCGGATAGGGAAGTATATCAATCTACTTTCCATGCATAAACTCCTTGCCGATAATATGAGGCAACAAGTGTTGCAACAAGGCACAAAACCAGGCGGAAAACAGTATTAATGGAATTGCGACAACTCCGTTATTTCGTTGCCATCGTCGACCATGGTTCGCTCTCGCGTGCGGCGCTGGTACTGCACGTGGCGCAGCCGGCACTGACCCAGCAGCTGCGTCAACTGGAAGAAGAACTCGGCGCCCAGCTGCTGCATCGCTCGGCCCACGGCGTGCTCAGCACCGACGCCGGCAAGATCTTCTATGAACACGCCCAGGCCATCCTGAAGCAGGTGGCCGATGCGCGCGCCGCTGTCACCCAGTCCGCGACCCGTCCTTCGGGCAGCGTCAGCCTCGGCCTGCCGCACAGCATTTCAGGCGCCCTCGCCCTGCCCCTGCTCACCGCCGCGCGCGCCCCCTATCCCGAGATCACCCTGCAGCTGACCGAAGAGATCACCGGCAACCTGATCGAACAGCTGAAATCCGGACGCCTGAACCTGGCCGTGCTGTTCGATGACGGCCAGCTCGGCGGTTTCGAGACGACGCCGCTGGTCGAGGAAGACCTGGTCTATATCTGCCGCGCGGGTTCGGTCTGGGTAGCGCAGGGTTCCGCGATCACGCTCGGCGCCGCGCTGGCGACGCCCCTGATCCTGCCCGCCCGCCAGCACGGCGTGCGCCCGTTGATCGAGCAGACCGCCGCCAATGCCGGGCTGGCGCTGGCCGGCATCATCGAGATCAATTCGATCGCCATCCTGAAGTCCGCCCTGCTGGCCGACATGGGTGCGACGCTGCTGCCGCTGGCGCCGCTGCGCGCCGAGATCGAGAGCGGCGCCCTGGTCGCCGTCTCTGTGCACAGCCCGCCGATCCGGCGCGGTGTGACCCTCTGCTCCTCGCGCAACATCCCGCTGACGAATGCGGCGGCGGCCATCGGCCGCCTGGTGCGCGAGGTGACGGACACGCTGTGCACGAACGGGCAATGGCCGGGCGCCCGCTTGCGGCAGTAGGCCATCATTTTTTCTTATACCCCCATCCCGATTCCGTATTTCCCCCTTCCTTGACGCAGGATCTACACTCCACGCCGCTTGACAAGTCGCTTACCGCGACAAGCACCTGCCCGACTGCGCGCCTATCCGGCGCCGCCGACAAGCAGGTAAAAACCATCACAAGCTGGAGACACACATGCCCGATACCGCCGCGCCGCGCGAGCCTGCGCTCGACTATTCCTCGCGCCTCACCACCGTTACCCTCGACGACAAATACACCGCCAAGACCGGCAACATCTTCCTGTCCGGTATCCAGGCCCTGGTGCGCCTGCCGATGATGCAGCGCGAGCGCGATGCCGCCGCCGGCCTGGACACGGCCGGCTTCGTCTCCGGCTACCGTGGCTCGCCCCTGGGCGGTCTCGACGAAACCCTGTGGAAGGCGAAGCCGCACCTGGAAGCGCACCACGTGCAGTTCGTCCCCGGCGTGAACGAAGACCTGGCCGCGACCGCCGTCTGGGGCACGCAAACCGTCGACCTGATCGGCCCGAGCAAGTACGACGGCGTATTCGCCATGTGGTACGGAAAGGGCCCGGGCGTCGACCGTTGCGGCGACGTGTTCAAGCACATGAACCATGCCGGCACATCGAAACACGGCGGCGTGCTGCTGGTGGCCGGCGACGACCACGGCGCCTACTCCTCGACCCTGCCGCACCAGTCGGACCACATTTTCTCGGCCTGCATGATCCCGGTGCTCTACCCCTGCAACGTGCAGGAATACCTGGACTTGGGCGTGCACGGCTGGGCAATGTCGCGCTTCTCGGGCTGCGCGGTGGCCTTCAAGGCCCTGGCCGACACGGTCGAATCGAGCGCTTCGGTCGACGCCAACCCGCACCGCGTGCAGGTAAAGCTGCCGCAGGACTTCGTGATGCCCGAAGGCGGCTTGAATACCAAGCTGTCGTCGGTGCCGCTGGGCCAGCAGGCGCGCAACCAGGAAGCGCTGATGCAGGACTACAAGATCTATGCGGCCCTGGCCTACGCTCGCGAAAACAAGCTGAATCACACCACGATCGACAGCCCGAACGCCAAGCTCGGCATCATCGCCTCGGGTAAATCCTACCTCGACGTGCTGGAAGCGCTGGAAGAACTGGGCATCGACGAAGTCATGGCCGCGAAAGTCGGCCTGCGCCTGTTCAAGGTGGCGATGATCTGGCCGCTGGAGCCGGAAGGCGTGCGCGAATTCGCGCAGGGGCTGGAAGAAATCCTGGTGGTCGAAGAGAAGCGCCAGGTCGTCGAATACCAGTTGAAGGAACAGCTGTACAACTGGCGCGACGACGTCCGTCCCCACATCATCGGCAAGTTCGACGACAAGGGCGAGTGGGTGGCGCCGCGCGGCGACTGGCTGCTGCCGCCGAAAGCCGACTTCTCGGTGGCGCAAGTGGCGCGCGTGATCGCCGGCCGCATCGCGCGCCTGGTCGCCGACGACACCACGCGCGATTTGATCCGCGCACGCCTGGCCTTCCTCGATGCGAAAGACGCGGTACTGCAAAAGGCGATCACCACGCCCTTCCGCCCGGCCTTCTACTGCTCCGGCTGCCCGCACAACACCTCGACCAAGGTGCCCGACGGTTCCTTCGCGCTGGCCGGCATCGGCTGCCACGTGATGGCCACCTCAATCTACCCCGAGATGAACAAGCTGACCACCCACATGGGCGGCGAAGGCGCGCCCTGGATCGGCCAGGCCGCGTTCTCGAAAGTACCGCACGTGTTCCAGAACCTGGGCGACGGCACCTATTTCCACTCGGGCTACCTGGCGGTGCGCGCGGCGGTGTCGGCCAAGGTAAACATCACCTACAAGATTCTCTACAACGATGCGGTGGCGATGACCGGCGGCCAACCGGTCGACGGCCAGACCTCGGTGCCGATGATCGCCCAGCAGATGGCGGCCGAAGGCGTGAAGCGCATCGCCCTCGTTACCGAAGACTTGTCGCGCTACGCCGACAGATCCAGCCTGCCGGGCATCGTGACCCTGCACGACCGCAAGGAAATGGACGACATCCAACGCGAACTGCGCGATCTGCCGGGGGTGTCGGTCATCATCTACGACCAGACCTGCGCCGCCGAGAAGCGCCGCCGCCGCAAGAAAGGCGAATTCCCCGACCTGCCGAAGCGCATGGTCATCAACGAAGCCGTCTGCGAAGGCTGCGGCGACTGCGGCATCCAGTCGAACTGCGTCTCGATCCTGCCGAAGGAAACCGACTTTGGCCGCAAGCGCCAGATCGACCAGTCGTCCTGCAACAAGGATTATTCCTGCGCCAAGGGCTTCTGCCCGAGCTTCGTCACCGTCGAAGGCGGCACGCTGAAGAAGAACAAGGCCGGTGTCAGCAAAGGCGATGACGACGGCTGGGGCATGCTGCCCGAGCCTGTGCTCCCATCGGTCGAGCACCCGTACAACATCCTGATCAACGGCATCGGCGGCACCGGCGTGATCACCGTCGGCGCGCTGATGGGCATGGCCGCCCACCTGGAAGCGAAAGGCGCCTCGGTGCTGGACATGACCGGCATGAGCCAGAAGAACGGTTCGGTCACCTCGCACGTGAAGATTGCCGCCACCCCGGAACGCCTGCGCGCCCAGCGCATCGCCACCGGCGAGGCCGACCTGGTGCTGGGCTGCGACATGCTGACCACCGGCGCGGCCGATGCGATCTCGAAGATGCGTCCGGGCCGCACGCTGGCCATCGTCAATCTGCACGAGCAGCCGACCGGTACCTTTGCCCAGAACGCCGACTGGCAGTTCCCGGCCGAAGACGTGCGCGGCCTGATCGTGGAAGCGGTCGGGGGTGCATCCGGCGCCGACTTCGTCGATGCCACCAAGCTGGCCACCGCGTTGATGGGCGACTCGATCGCCACCAACCTGTTCCTGATGGGCTACGCCTGGCAGAAGGGCCGCATTCCGCTGACCGAAGCCTCGCTCATGCGCGCGATCGAGCTGAATGGCGTGGCAGTGGCCTCGAACAAGAAGAGCTTCCTGTGGGGCCGCCGCGCCGCGGTCGACTTCAAGCGCGTCGAGCGCACCGCCACGCCGACCCAGGCGGTGCTGGTGCAGATGCCGCAAAGCCTGGACAACGTCATCAAGAAGCGTGTCGAGTTCCTGACCGCTTACCAGGACGCGGCCTATGCCGGCGTGTACCTGGACCTGGTCGAGCGCGTGCGCGCGGCCGAAACGGCGGTCAGCATGGGCAACCGGCTGTCGATGGCCGTGGCCAAGTATTACTTCAAACTGATGGCCTACAAGGACGAGTATGAAGTGGCACGCCTGTACACCGATGGCCGTTTCCTGGAAAGCGTGAAGTCGCAGTTCGAGGGCGACGTGAAGCTGAAGTTCAACCTGGCGCCGCCGATGTTCGCCAAGAAGAATGCCAAGGGCGAGCTGGTGAAGCAGGAGTTCGGTGGCTGGATGCTTGGCGCGTTCAAGCTGCTGGCCAAGCTGAAAGGCCTGCGCGGCGGTGCGTTCGACGTGTTCGGCTACACGGCCGAGCGCAAGATGGAGCGTGCCCTCATCGCGGAGTACCGCCAGATGATCGAGGCGCTGCTGCCTTCCTTGACTGCGGCCTCGCATGCCGATGCGGTGGAACTGGCCAGCCTGCCGGAGCAGATCCGCGGCTTTGGTCACGTGAAGGAAAAAGCGGTCGATACTTTCCGTTTGCGCAAGGCTGAGCTGCTCAGCGGCAACGTCAAAAAACGCGCCGCGTAAATATTGATGTCGTACCGCGTGGGCTCGAGAGCCCACCCTACGAAAACCCCGGTTTGTAGGGTGGGCACTTGTGCCCACGCGGTCTCACCCGTTGATCACACCCATACCTCGAACTTGACGTTAACGTTAACGTCATATACCGTACAAATCGACCCTGTCCGCTTCCGATTCCAGAAGGAACACCATGAACGACATCACCCCTGCCGCCAAGCTCGACCTGCCTGAACAGCCAAAACTGGCCAACAAGGTGCGCTTTGTTACCGCCGCTTCCCTGTTCGACGGCCACGACGCCTCGATCAACATCATGCGCCGCATCCTGCAGTCGAACGGCGTCGAGGTCATCCACCTCGGCCACAACCGCTCGGTCGACGACGTCGTCACCGCGGCCCTGGCCGAAGACGTGCAAGGCATCGCCATCTCCAGCTACCAGGGCGGCCACGTCGAGTACTTCAAGTACATGATCGACCTGCTGAAACAACGCGGCGGCGCCCACATCAAGGTGTTCGGCGGCGGCGGCGGCGTGATCGTCCCGTCCGAGATCGCCGAACTGCACGCCTATGGCGTGACCCGCATCTTCAGCCCGGAAGACGGCCAGCGCATGGGCCTGGTCGGCATGATCCGCTCGATGATCGAAGCCTGCGACATCGACCTCTCGCCCTACGCGCCAACCAGCATCGACGCCCTCCAGCAGGGCGACATCGCCGCACGCCACCGCCCGCTGGCCCAGCTCATCACGGCCCTGGAAAACGGCAAGGCCGACCCGGAACTGCGCAAGCAGATCGTGGAGGCCGCCGACAACCTGCGCGTGCCGGCGCTGGGCATCACCGGCACCGGCGGCGCCGGCAAATCCTCGCTCACAGATGAACTGATCCGCCGCATCCGCCTCGACCAGAACGACCGCCTGAACATCGCGGTCATCTCGATCGACCCGTCGCGCCGCAAGTCGGGCGGCGCCCTGCTCGGCGACCGCATCCGCATGAACGCCATCAATCCGTGGAATGGCCAGGCGCGCGTCTTCATGCGCTCGCTGGCCACGCGCGAAGCGGGTTCGGAAATCTCGCACGCGCTGCCGGACGTGATCGCGGCATGTAAAGTCGCCGGCTTCGACCTCGTGATCGTCGAAACCTCGGGTATTGGACAGGGCGACGCCGCCATCGTGCCGCACGTCGACGCCTCGATGTACGTCATGACCCCGGAATTCGGCGCCGCCTCGCAGCTGGAGAAAATCGACATGCTCGATTTCGCCGACTTCATCGCCATCAACAAGTTCGACCGCAAGGGCGCCCAGGACGCGCTGCGCGACGTGGCGAAGCAATACCAGCGCAACCGCGAACTGTGGATGCAAAGCCCGGACCAGATGCCGGTGTTCGGCACCCAGGCGTCGCGCTTCAATGACGACGGCGTGACCGCCCTCTACCACGGCCTGCTGCCGAAGCTGGCGGAACTCGGCCTGAAGATCGAAGCCTCGAAACTGGCGGCGCCCGAGCAAAAGCATTCGAGCGGCAAGAACGTGATCGTGCCGCCGGCCCGCGCACGCTACCTGGCCGAGATCGCGGACACCGTGCGCGGCTACCACAAGAACACCGCCAAGCAGGTCAAGCTCGCACGCGAGCGCCAGCAACTGCGCGAGACGAAGCGCATGCTGGCCGCCGCCAACCGCGAAGTGGTCCTGGACGACCTGATCACCGAGCGTGAGAACGCGATGGACGGCAACGCGAAAAAGCTGCTCGACATGTGGCCCGACATGCAGGCCGCCTACGCCGGCGACGACTACGTGGTCAAGATCCGCGACAAGGAAATCCGCACCAAACTGGTGCAAAAAACCCTGTCCGGCACCACCATCCGCAAGGTCGCGCTGCCGCGTTTCGAAGACCACGGCGAAGTGCTGCGCTTCCTGATGCTGGAAAACGTGCCGGGCTCCTTCCCCTTCACGGCCGGCGTGTTCGCCTTCAAGCGCGAGGGCGAAGACCCAACCCGCATGTTCGCCGGCGAAGGCGACGCCTTCCGCACCAACAAACGCTTCAAGCTGGTCTCGACCGGCATGGACGCGAAGCGCCTGTCGACCGCCTTCGACTCGGTGACCCTGTACGGCGCCGACCCGGCGCTGCGGCCTGACATCTACGGCAAGGTCGGCAATTCGGGCGTGTCGATCGCGACCCTGGACGACATGAAGGTGCTGTACGACGGCTTCGACCTGTGCAGCCCGAGCACGTCGGTCTCGATGACCATCAAC
>DAMABW010000224.1:0-7691 GCA_031999925.1 Massilia sp.
TGGCCTGGAAAAGCGCGACGAGTTCTATGAAGAGTACGCGAAGCTGATCGACGACTACCAGCACCAGCCGGGCCGCTTCCAGCAAAGCGCGGCCGATTCCAGCTTCGACGAGTGGATCTCGGTCGGCGGCGAACGCGCCCGCAATGCCTCGGTCAACATCTATTCGAAAGGCCAGCTGCTGGCGCTCGCGATGGACATCGAACTGCGCCGCCAGACCAGGATGAAGAAGGGCCTGGAAGACGTGCACCGCATCCTGTTCGAGAAGCACTCGACCGCGCAAGGCGGCTACGACGTGCCGGCGGTCCTCGCCGCGCTGCGTAGCGTCAGCGGCCAGGACTGGAGCGCCTGGTGGAGCCAGTACGTGGACGGCACCGCCGAGATCCCGTTCGACACCCTGCTGACCCAGGTCGGCCTGCAGAAGCTGATCGACGTGCCGAAGGACGCCGAGCAGAAGCAGGAATGGTGGGCCGGCTGGACCCTGCGCGAAGGCAGCGACCCGGCGGTGGTCACCGTCGTCGAGCGCGACAGCCCGGCATGGAAGGCCGGCGTGGTCGCGGGCGACACCCTGCTGGCGGTGAACGGCCTGCGTGTGTCGGCCAAGGACATCGGCGACAAGATGTCGCTGTCGAAGGCCGGCCCGTTCCAGGTCCACCTGTTCCGCCGCGATGAGCTGCTCGCCCTGCCCGTCACTCCGCTGCTGCAGGCGAAGGGCAAGGCCAAGGTCAAGAGCCTCGACAAGACAGGCGCAGGCCAGCAATCGATGAATGTTGCGTGGACCGGCGTGGCCTGGCCGCAGGACGAGGACAAGAAGAAGCCTTGAGGAAGTCCTGAGGAATCCCTGAGCACCACAGGACAGCCGCAGGGCTGTCTTGTCTGCTCGACGGGCCGCCGCGCTCAGGCCTCTCGATCCGGTTGCGCTTGATCGGCCGGCAGCACCACCGTTTCGACCCGCTGGTCGTTGCGCGCCGGCCGTCCGAACAGGTAGCCCTGGAAATGCGTGCAACCCTCTTCGCGCAAGCGCCGGTACTGCTCGCAGGTTTCGATGCCTTCGGCCGTGGTCTTGATCAGCAGGCTGGTCCCGAGGCCCGTGATCGCGCGGACGATCGCCAGCGCTTCGCGGCTGACGCCGATGTCGCGCACGAAGGATTTGTCGATCTTGATCCGGTCGAAGGGGAAGGAACGCAGGTAGCTGAGCGAGGAATAGCCGGTGCCGAAATCGTCCAGCGCGATGTTGACCCCGAGTTCCTTCAGCTGGCGCAGGATCTTGAGGTTGCCTTTGCTGTCGTCGAGCAGGACCGATTCGGTGATCTCGAGTTCCAGCCGGCCTGGGGCGAGCCCGGAATCGGCCAGCGCCAGCGCCACCATCGCGGCCAGTTGCGGATTGGTGAACTGCACCGGCGACAAATTCACCGCGACGGATGCGCCATTCGCCCACGTCGCCGCTTCCTGGCAGGCCAGGTTCAGGGCCCGTTCGCCGAGCTCGTGGATCAAGCCGGTTTCCTCGGCGAGCGGAATGAAATCGATTGGCGATACCTGGCCGCGCACGGGATGGTTCCAGCGCATCAGGGCTTCGTAGCCCGAGACCTTGCCGGACGTGCGGTCGACGATGGGCTGGTAATGCATCTCGATCTGGCCCAGGTGCAGGGCGCGGCGCAGGTCGGTTTCGATTTCGCGGCGCACCAGCGCGGCTTCTTCGAGTTCGGGACGGAACACCTCGAAACGGTTCCGGCCGTTGCGCTTGGCTTCGTACAAGGCCATGTCGCCGAAGCGCAGCAGCGCCTCGGCGGTGGCGCCGGCATTCGACGAAGCGATGCCGATGCTCAGGCCGATGGTGAAACTGTGCTCGTCGATCAGGAAAGGCTGGGCCACCGCATCGATCAGGCGCTGGGCCGTGGCCTTGGCGTCGTCCAGGCGGGTCAGCGCCGGCAACACCACGGCGAATTCGTCGCCGCCGAGGCGCGCCAGGGTGTCCTGGTCGCGCAGCTGTCCGCGCAAACGCAGCGCCAGCGCCTGCAGCAGGCGGTCGCCGCAGGCGTGGCCGAACGCGTCGTTGACGTTCTTGAAGTTATCCAGGTCCAGGCACAGGATCGCAGTCAGGCTGCGCTCGCCCTGGCCCGCCGCCAGGGCCGCGTCCAGCTGCTCGTGGAAGAAGGCGCGGTTCGGCAAGTCGGTGAGGCCGTCGTGCAACGCCATGTGCTGCACCTGGGCGTGCGCGGCCCGCTCGTCGGTGACGTCTTCGGTGATGAACAGGAGGTAATCGCCCTCCTCGTCGGGGCGGCGGGTGCGCACGGTGCGGCTGCGCAGCGTGCGCGGGCCGATGGCGGTATCGACGGGGCGCTCGTCGTGCTCGCGCTGCGCGCCCGGGACCGCCTGCGCCAGCAGTCCCTCGATGTACTGCGCCACCTCCGGCGCCAGGCAGTCGCGCAACTGGCGCCCCTCCATCGCCTGCGGCGCGCCGCCGAACAGGCGCTGCGCCTGCTGGTTGGCGAGCAGGATGTTCCCGGTCCCGACGTCCTGGGCGATGACGCCGGCCGGAATGTTCGAGATGACCGAATCGAGGAAGCGCGACAGCGCGGCCATCTGCTGGCTGTAGCGTTCGGCCAGTTCCTTCGCTTCCAGCAGGTCCTGCTCCTGGCGCCGGCGTTCGGTGATGTCGCGCGTGATCTTGGCGAAGCCGATCAGTTCTCCATCGTCGCCGTGGATGGCATCGATGACGACGTGCGCCCACAGCTCGCTGCCGTCCTTGCGCAGCCTGACCCCTTCGTCCTCGAAGCGCCCTTTTTCGCGCGCGATCGCCAGGTTCTTGGCGGGCACCCCGGCCGCCACGTCGGCGGGGGTGTAGAAGCGGGAGTAATGCTGGCCGACGATCTCCGCCGCCGAATAGCCTTTCGCGCGCTGGGCGCCGGCATTCCAGTTGGCGACGATGCCGCCTGGGGTCAGCATGTAGATGGCATAGTCGACGACGCCTTCGACCAGCAGGCGGTACATCATGTCGGGTGTGGCAATTGGTGAATTCATCGTGCTGTGCAGTGCGGCGGCCGCCCCGGCCAGCGACGGCGCGACCATCGGTCTGCGCGTCGGCACCTGCCTCGTCTCCTGTTTCGATTGATGTGACGGACCTATCCTTGGCGCTCCTCCGGGGCCGCGGAAACCATCGCATCATTATGAAGTAAAACCATTAGTAGTGGCCCTGCAATACGGAAACTACTTAATGCCTCCGGCTCCGGCACAGGCGCGTGGAGCACGCCGGCATGGGGCGCCGCCCCGCGAGCGGCGCTCAACGATGCGTCTTGCCCCGTTGATTACCAGTAGACTCGACATGGTCCATCTTGCCATGACAAGGAGTGCCCATTGAAATCGACCGCCGCACTATTCCTGGTCGCCGTGTCCTGGTTCCTCGCGCATGCCGTCGCTGCCGAACCCGGCAATGCCTTGCTCATCCACGGCGCCAGGGTCATGACGATGGACCCGGCCCTGGGCGACATCGAGGATGGCCAGGTCCTGGTCCGCGACGGGCGCATCGTGGCCGTCGGCCGCAAGCTCGACGCCGGCGCTGCGCGCAGGATCGATGCGCGCGGCCAGATCGTGCTGCCCGGCTTTGTCGACACCCATAACCACCTGTACGTGACCACGATGCGCGGGCAGTTCCGCAACGGCGACGGTCCCTTCTTCGCCGTCAGTTCGAAACTGGCCGCCGCGATGACGCCGCAGGATACCTATACCGCCATGTGCCTGGGCGCGCTCGAATTGCTGGCCGGCGGTGTCACAACCACTGCCGACTTCTTCGACAACGTGCGCACGCGCGAGCACGGCGCGGCCGGCCTGCGCGCGCTGGAGGACGCCGGCATCCGCGCACTGCTGTATATCGGCGGGCCGGACAAGACCACGCGCAAGGAGATCGACCTGGCCCAACTGCAGGACCTGGCCAGGCGCCAGGCAAGCGACGCCCGCGTGCGCATCGGACTGGCATGGCGCCTGCCGCGCGACCGTGCCGACGAGGGCAACTGGGCGATGCGCCAGAACGAATACGATACCGCGCGCCGCCTCGGCGTGCCGGTGCAGGTGCACGTCAGCGGCGAACCCGGCCCCATGTTCGATGCCTTGATCGCGCGGAACTACCTGTATCCCGGGCTGACGGTGGTCCACGCCACCGATGCGACGGCGCTGCAACTGCAGGCACTGGAGCGCGCCGGCGCCAGCCTGGCGCTGACGCCGCTCAGCGAGCAGCGCGTGGGCTATGGCCTGACGCGTCTCGACCATTTCGCCGCGGTGCGGCGCCAGGGCCTGGGCCTGGACGGCAATGCGCTGGCCGGCGGCGCCGACATGTTCGCCTCCATGCGCCTGGTGGCACTCACCTGGAGCGGCGGCGCGCGCGACGAAAAAGCGCCCGCCCCGCGCGCCCTGCTGGAACGGGCAACCCGTGGCGGCGCCGAAGCACTCGGCATGGGCGAGGAAACCGGCTCGCTCACGCCCGGCAAGCGCGCCGACATCCAGATCGTTGCGCTCGACACCATCAACCTGGCCGGTTTCGGCGGCGGCGATCCAGCCGCGCTGCTGGTCTATTCGGCCAGGCCGGAGAATGTGCGTACCGTGATCGTGGATGGCCGGATCGTCAAGCAGGACGGGCGGCTCGAGGCCGACCTGCCGCAATTGCTGCGCGCAGCGCAAGCGTCGGCGCGGGACCTGCTGCGCCGCGCGGAGCCCTGAAACGGGCGGCGGCGGCGAGCCTGGCCCGCACGGAGGCTTGTGTTGACAAAGTTTTCTTTCGATTGCACGGTTTCTTACAAATCGTTTCGATTGAAACTTTTATACGCTTTCGCGTGCGCGGATCAGCAAGTAGTCTAATGGCCTCGGCATCCGCCGGCGCGCATCCTGGGATGTGAGGTCGGCGCGCGTGCAGCCGACCGCTCATTCTACAAACGGAGTTTTCCTTGTCCGAATCCACAATTATCCAACCGGCGACGGTCATCAAGATCATCGGTATCGGCGGTGCCGGCGGCAACGCCGTCAACCACATGGCGCCGTCCGGCGCATCCACCTTCGAATTCATTTGCGCCAACACCGATGCGCAGGCCCTGTCGACCACGCGCACCGAACAGCGCATCCAGCTCGGCGAGAGCGGCCTGGGTGCCGGCAGCGACCCGGCCGTCGGACGCGAATGCGCCACCCGCGAACGGGAGCGCATCGCCGACGCGCTCAAGGGCGCCGACATGGTCTTCATCACCGCCGGCATGGGCGGGGGCACCGGCACCGGCGCCGGCGCCGTGGTGGCCGAAGTGGCGCGCGAGCTGGGCATCCTGACCCTGGCCGTGGTGTCGAAGCCCTTCGAGTTCGAGGGTCCGCGGCGCATGCGCGTGGCCGAGGAAGGCATCGCGACGCTGGCGCGCTGCGTCGATTCGCTGATCGTGGTCTTGAACAGCCGCCTCGAGGAAGTGCTGGGCGACGACGTCACGCAAAAACAGGCGTTCGCCGCCGCCGACGAAGTACTCAGCAAGGCCGTGACCGGGATTGCGGAAATCATCGTCGTGCCGGGGATGGTCAACGTCGACTTCGAGGACGTGCGCACGGTGATGCGCCAGACCGGCATGGCGATGATGGGCTCGGCCGAACATGCCGGCGACGACCGCGCCGCCAAGGCCGCGGCGGAGGCGATCGCCTGCCCGCTGCTCGATGGCGCGAACCTGCGCGCCGCGCGCGGGGTGCTGGTCAACATCGCCGCCTCCGAAGAAACGCTGAAGCTGCGCGAAACCAAGCTCGTGATGAACACGGTCTGCGCACAGACCAACGACGACGCCATCATCAAGTTCGGCGCGGTGTACGACGAGACGCTGGGCGACGCCATGCGCGTGACGGTGGTGGCCACCGGGCTGACCCGGCCGAGCGACCTGCCGCTTGGGACGCGCAGGTTGTCGGTGCCGCGACCGGGCGCGCCGTCGCAGCCGGTGCTGCGCCAGGGTGCGCTCCACTCGCAGGTGCGGCAGGGAGCGGCGCAGTACGAGTCGCGTGCCGGTGCGTCGTCGCGCCAGTCGGCCGGGCCGGGTGGCGAGGATAGTCAGCAGGGCTGAGGATCGGCGGGCGCAGGATAGCCGGATGCATGGCACCATGGCACCGCCGGGGAGATGAGACGGGACGCGGGGCGTTACACGGGCCGCTGGCGATGGAAGGTCAGAGGGCTATAGGGCACGGCGGACGGCGGCGGCGAGCGCAGGATGCCGGGCTTCATCGCGCCGACCACGTGCATCTCGCAGGGCTTGCAGTCGAAGCGCAGCGTGTAGGTGTCCTCGCCCGACTTCAAGGTCATCGGCTCGGCCCGCACCTGGCCTTGCACGCCCTGCACGCCCTTGGCCTGTTTCGGGCACAGGTTGAACGAGAAGCGCAGGCAGTGCTTGGTGATCATCAGCGACACCTCGCCCGCTTCCTGGTGCGCCTCGTAGGCCGCGTCGATCAGGCCCACGCCATGCTTGTGGTAGAAGGCGCGCGCCTTGTCGTTGTAGACGTTGGCCAGGTAAGACAGCTGGGTTGCCGGGTACACGGCGGGCGGCTCCACCGGCGCCTTGCGCTCCGGGCGTTCCCACGCCTGCAACCTGGCCGCTTCGTGCGCCGCCACTGCATCGCGCCGCAGTGCATTGATGGCGGCGGCAGGCACGAACCACGGCTGCGACAGGTTCAAGACGATGCCATCGGCTTCGAACATCGTGTTCCCCAGCTTGGTCAGGCTGGTGCGCAGCCCCGCGTCGGCCTGATCGGGATTGTGCGCCGGCTGCAGCGGCAGCTGCGCATGCGTCACCGTCTCGATGCCATCCTCGTCGCGCAGGCGCAAGGCGAGGCCGCCATCGGATTCGGACAGCGTCAGGTGCAGCGCCACCTTGCGGTCGGCCGAGCGTTTGGTGAGCGCCGCCTCCCAGCCGTGGTCGCGGTTGCGGTGGACTTCGGTGCCGGGCTTCAAACCAGGCAAGGCGCTGACAGGCTCGTTCGGGAATACGCGCCAGCGCTGGCCCTCTTCGCTTTCGCCCAGCTTTTGCACCGTGTTCACGCCGATGCCGACACTGGTGCGCTTGTTCATGTAGTTCAGGCCGTCGCCGTTGGCCAGCGGCGCGTCGGTCATCAGCTCGACGAAATCCGGGCCGGCCTTGCTGACGGCGCCCACGCGCACGCCCAGGTACTTCGGCGAATCGAAGGCGCCGATGTCGTCCTGGCGGCCCTGGGCGAAATAGTCGGTGTGGCCGCGGTTGAAATTCTTGTCGACGTCCGGCGTGAAGAAGACTTGCGTGTGCCCGCTGGCGGCGCGCACGAAGCCAGCGCGGCGCTCGAGGATCTCGTCGAGCAGCAGGCGGTAGTGCGCCGTGATGTTCTTCACGTAGCCCATGTCCTTGTAGCGGCCCTCGATCTTGAACGAGCGGATGCCGGCGTCGATCAGCGCCTCCAGGTTGCGGCTCTGGTCGTTGTCCTTCATCGACAGCAGGTGCTTGTCGTAGGCCACGACACCGCCCTGGCTATCGGTCAGCGTATACGGCAGGCGGCAAGCCTGGGAACAGTCGCCGCGGTTGGCGCTGCGGCCCGTGTCGGCGTGCGAGATATAGCACTGGCCGGAGAACGCGACGCACAGGGCTCCGTGGATGAAGTATTCGAGCGGCGTGTCGACCTGTGCGCGGATCTTGCGGATCTGGGCTATCGTCAGTTCGCGTGCCAGC
>DAMABW010000225.1:0-7659 GCA_031999925.1 Massilia sp.
CCCGGAGTATGGCCTGCGCGCGACCTGGCGCGGCGCCGACATGGCCGCCACCGCGATGAGCCTGCGCGACGAGCCGGGCGGCCTGGTGCTGCGCGGGCGGCCCTACGAGACCCTGGAAACGATCCAGCCTGGGCGCACCGTGGCCAGCCTGGCGCGCGCCCGCTGGCACGGCAGCGGGCTGCTAGTCGGCGCCTTTGCCTCGCAGCGCGATTATCACCGCCATGGCAGCAACGACGTGCTCGGACTGGACGCCCAATGGCAGGCCGAAGGTGGCGACGGCGCCCAGCATCAGGTGTCGGGGGTGGCGATGGCCTCGCGCACCACGGCCGGCTTCGGCGCCGACGACTTGCCGGCCAGGCTGGAGGGCCGCTCCGGCGGCTACCTGTGGGGCAAGTACCTGCACAAGACCGAGCGTTGGTGGCACGAGGTCGAGCTGGAAGCGATCGCGTCGGGCTTCGTCAACGACAACGGCTTCGTGCCGCAGGCCGGCGTCGCCCGCGTCAGTGGCTCGATCAACCGCATCCTCGGCGCGCAGGCGCTGGGCAAGCTGGAACTCTACGAATTCGAGACCTACCTGGGTTTCCACGAGATGCGTACGCTGGCCGACCACACGACGGGCCAGCGCGGCGGCGAGACCGTCGAGCGCAGGCTGCGGCCCGGCGTGTGGATGGCGGCGCCCTTGCAGACCGGCTTCTGGGCCGAACTCGGCTTCGACCGCCAGCGCGCCGGACCCGGCGCCCGCCTGCACGATACGCGCGTCGTCAACTCCGGCATCGAGACGACGCCGGCGCCGTGGATCTCGAAGATCGCGCTCGAAGTGGCGATCGGCCGCCAGTTGGATTTCGCCGCCGACCGCGTCGGCCCCGGCGGACAGGCGATCCTGGACGTGGGCCTGCGCCTGCCGCTGCCGATCCGGCCGGGCTGGTCGCTGGAACTCGACCAGCACCTGAACCGCAGCTGGATTCGCGGCCGCCTGGGCAAGCCGGCGTTTGCCGACACCGCCTGGCGCTCGCTCGCCATCGTCCACTTCAGCCCGCGCGATTCGCTGCGCCTGCTGGCCCAGAACACCTGGGCCGCGCGACGCGACGATGGCGTGACCCAACTGGAAGCGTGGAACGAGCGGCAGGTGCACCGCTCGCTGCTGTACCGCTACCAGTGGCGGCACGGGCGCACGCTGTCGCTGGGTGTCGTCGACGACAAGCTGCCATTGGTGGACGAGAACAGCCGGTCGCTGACCTTCAAGCTGCAATGGGAAGTGTGAGCCTGCCCCGGCAGGCTACCGGACAACAGCGGTTGCCCGGGTCCCGTCCGCTCAGGCCAGCCTGCGCACGTGGCGGAAGCGTGCGTAGCGGTTCAGCAGGTCATTGATCAGCTGGTCGCGCGTGTAGCCGGTGACGTCGTGCTGCTGGTCGGCTTCGGTCCCATGGGCCATTGCGCGGAAGTGCCTGCTGTCCGGCGCGGCATTGCCCGACTCCGCCCAGGCAAAACTCGGCGAGCGGAAACTGCGTGCCCGGACCGCATACCGGAACACGCCACGGTCCCCGTGCGGCACGGTGAGTTCGACCTGGTCTTCGCGCTGCACCGTTTCCGGCATCAGTCCGCTTTCCCTGAATTGCGCGGCGACCGCTTCCAGCGCAGGTAGCGCCGTCTCTCCGAGGAAGGACGTGATTTCCTTCCGGTCGTAGAACCCGGTGATGCTGGCCAGGCGCTGCTGCCAGCTGAGGTGGGTAGGCGTCTCCGGCGTGCTGTCGACGGCCGACAGGTCCATTGACGAGCCGCCCTTCTCGGTCTGGAGGGCGCGCAGCAGGCCGTAGCAGATGAACAGCATCACCACCGCGAAGGGTAGCGCGCTGGCCAGAGCCGCCGTCTGGAGCGCCTGCAGGCCGCCCGCCAGCAGCAACACGGCCGCGACGATGCCGGCGCAGACTGCCCAGAAGATGCGCTGCCAGACCGGCGGGTTCGGCGCCGCCCCTGAGGTAATCATGTCGATCACCAGCGCGCCGGAATCGGCCGAGGTGACGAAGAAGGTAATCACCAGCAGTGTTGCGAGGCCCGAGGCAACGACCGAGAACGGCAACTGCTCCAGCACTTCGAACAGCGCCACAGGCAGGTTGTCGGCCACGGTCTGGACGATGGGGGCGGCCCCGCTCAGGTCGATCGCAATGGCGGTGTTCCCGAAGACGGTCATCCACAGGAAGGTGAACAGCACCGGCACCAGCAGGACGCCCGTCACGAACTCGCGGATGGTACGCCCGCGCGAGATCCGCGCGATGAACATGCCGACGAAGGGGGACCAGGAAATCCACCAGCCCCAGTAGAACAGGGTCCAGTCGCCCAGCCAGGCATTCGGCTCGTAGGCGTACATGCGGAAGGTCCTCTGCACCACCGCGCCCAGGTAGGCGCCGATGTTCTGGACATAGGCCTGGAGCAGGAACACGGTCGACCCTGTGAAGAGGACGAACACCAGCAGTGCGATCGCCAGGATGATGTTGAGTTCGGAAAGGCGCTTGACGCCCTTGTCGAGACCGGTCCCGGCCGACAGGGTTGCCATGCCGGTGATGACGGCGATCAGGATGACCTGGACGGTCGTATTGACCGGCAGGCCGAACAGGTGGGCGAAACCGGCATTTACCTGCAAAACGCCGAAACCGAGGGAAGTGGCGACGCCGAACATCGTGCCCAGGACGGCGAAGATGTCGATGGCATGGCCGATCGGGCCATGGATGCGTTTGCCGATCAGGGGAAACAGGCTGGAACGCAGGGTGAGCGGCAGGCCGCGCCGGAACGCGAAATAGGCCAACGCAAGGCCGACGACGATATAGATGGCCCAGGCATGTACGCCCCAGTGGAAGAAAGTCAGGACCATGGCCTGGCGCGCCGACTCGATCGTGCTGCCTTCGCCTACCGGCGGCTTTGCGTAATGCTGGATCGGCTCGGCAACGCCGAAGAACAGCAGACCGATACCCATGCCGGCGCTGAACAGCATCGCGAACCACGACAGGTAGCTGTATTCAGGCTCGCTGTCGTCCGGGCCGAGCTTCACATCGCCGTACCGACTCATCATGAGGAAGAGCACGAAGATCAGGAACAGGGCGACGGCGAGGATATAGAACCAGCCGAAATCATGGACGATCCGCTTTTGCATGGCATCGAACACGTTCCCGGCCTGGTCGGGGAAAACCGCACCGAACAGGACAAAGGCCAGGATCAGGGCGGCGGAGATGAAGAATACCGGCGGGTTGACCTGGATACGCGCACGGGAGGCCTGCGGCCGCGCCGCTCCCGGTTTCATGTCTGGCATTGGGCTGGTTTCCCTTCGCTTCTAAATGGTGGATCGTACCGGCATTCTGGCGCGAAACCCGGTTCCCGACTGTGCGCCAGCTATCGCCCGCCCTTCTTTTCGCCGCGTGCGAATTCCTCGATTTTCCTGGTCGGGCCCGATACGATCAGCAGGTCCGCCGGCAGCACGCGGGTTTCGGGCTGGGCATGCTGGAAGTCCTCGTTGGCGCGCTTGACGCCGACCACGGTGACGCCGAAGCGCGAGCGCACGTGCGACTCGGCCAGCGACTGGTTGTGGGTGTAGGGCGGCGCGTGGATCTTGGCGATCCCGAAGCCGTCGTCGAACTCGATGAAGTCCATCATGCGCCCGGTGATCAGGTGGGCTACGCGCTCGCCCATGTCGGCTTCGGGATAGATGATGTGGTGGGCGCCGATGCGCTGGGCGATCTGCCCGTGCTCGGGACTCATGGCCTTGACCCAGATGTCCTTGATGCCGAGTTCCGTCAGCACCATCAGGGTCATCAGGCTGGCCGCCAGGTCGGAACCGATGGCGACGATGGCATGCGAGAAATCGGCCACGCCCAGCTGCAGCATGACGTTCTCGTTGGTCGAGTCGGCCTGCACGGCGTGGGTCAGGCGGTCGCCCCAGACCTGCACCAGGTCTTCCTTGCGGTCGATGCCCATCACGTCGTGGCCGAGCCGCACCAGCGACTGGGACACGGCGCCGCCGAAGCGGCCCAGGCCGATGACGACCACGCTGTCGCTCGCAGAAAAGGCGAACTGCTCTGTGAAAATTCTACCCAACAATTGGATGCTCCTCGGGATAACGGTAAGGCATGCGGCGTTCGCCCAGCACGAGTGAGGTCGCCAGCGTGATGGTGCCTACCCTGCCGACAAACATCAGGACCAGCAACACGAGCTGGCCGGATACCGGCAGCTGCGCCGTGATGCCGGTCGACAGGCCGGCCGTGCTGAAGGCGGCGATGACTTCGAAAATGACCTCGTCGGTCGGGAAATCGGTGAGGCGCAGCAGGAACAGCGTGCCGGACACCACCAGCACGCTGCCCAGCACCAGCACCGTGATGGCCTGGCGCTGGGCCGATGCGCCCACGCGACGGCCGTAGGCTTCGGTATCGGTGTGGCCGCGCGCCTCGGCCAG
This sequence comes from Massilia sp., assembly GCA_031999925.1. GTDB lineage: Bacteria > Pseudomonadota > Gammaproteobacteria > Burkholderiales > Burkholderiaceae_D > Telluria. Next base: position 4,439 of record DAMABW010000225.1, read on the forward strand.
CACCAGCAGGAACAGCACCACGATGGTGGCCACCTTCACGCCGCCGGCCGTGCTGGCGCTGCCGCCGCCGATGAACATCAAAAAATAATGCAGGGCCCAGGTCTCGTGGTGCAGCGCGGCGATGTCGACCGTATTGAAGCCCGAGGTGCGCGCCGCCGCCGACATGAACAGGCTGTTGAGCATCTTGTCGGCCACGCCCAGCGGACCCAATGTGCGCGCATTGTCCCACTCGAACAATAGCACCGCGAGAAAGCCGCCGAGCAGCAGCACCGCGGTGCCGGCCAGGGTGAGCTTGGTGTGCAGCGACCAGTGGCGCGGGTCGCGCAGGCGCTGGCGCAGGTCGTGCAGCACCGGGAAGCCGATGCCGCCGACGATAAAACCCAGCATGATGGGCAGCAGCACCAGGGCGTCGCCGGCGTAGCGCACCAGGCCGTCGGCATGGATCGAGAAGCCGGCGTTGTTGAAGGCGGAAACGGCATGGAACAGGCCCGACCAGGCGGCTTCCTGCCAGGCCAGGCCATGCCCGAAGTGCAGCCTGAGCATGAGGACGGCAGCGATCAGCGTCTGCGCCGCAAGGGTCACCACCAGCACCACGCGCGCGATGCTTGATACGTCGCCCAGGGCCAGCGTGCGGGTTTCGGTCTGCGTCATCATGCGCGCGCGCAGGCGCGGCGAGCGGTTGACCATCAGGCCGAGCAGGGTCGCGGCCGTCATCATGCCGAAGCCGCCGATCTGGAACAGCAGCATGATCGTCGCCTGCCCGAAGGTGGACCAGTAGGTGCCGGTATCGACCGTCACCATGCCCGTCACGCATACCGCCGACACCGACGTGAAGAAGGCCGTGAACAGGGGCGCGGCCGTGCCGTCGGCGCGCGCCGCGGGCAGCACCAGCAGCACGGTGCCGAACAGGATCGCCAGCAGGAAGGCCAGGGCCACCGCCCTGGCCGGGTGCAGAATCGTCTTCATGCCGCGTGTGCCGCCTCCTTCAGCGCGCCGGTTCGCTCTCGAAGTCCATGGTATCCGGATCGGGGTCGGATGCCAGCGGCGCACCCATGAATTTCAGCCAGACGAAGCCCAGCACGCCGGCGCCGAACGAGGCCAGCAAAATCGCCATCTTCGAAGCATTGATCGTCTCGGCCTGGCCGGCAAAGGCGAGATTGGTGATGAAGATCGACATCGTGAAGCCGATCCCGCCCAGCAGGCCGGCGCCCAGGATGTGGCGCCATGCCAGGTCGAGCGGCAGGCGGCACACGCCGATCGCGACCGCAACAAAAGTGACCAGCACGATGCCGATTGGCTTGCCGATTCCCAGGCCCAGCAGGATGCCGAGGCTGTTGGCCGACAGCAGTTCCTGGGCCCAGCCGGCGCCGATCACGATGCCGGTATTCGCCAGCGCGAAGATAGGCAGGATCAGGAATGCCACCGGCTTGTGCAGCATGTGCTCGAGACGGTGCGAAGGCGAGTCGGCATCGTCCGCGACGACCGAATAGGGAATCGCAAACGCGAGCAGCACGCCGGCGATGGTCGCGTGCACACCGGACTGCAGCATGCAGTACCACATCAGCGAGCCGCCCAGCAAATAAGGAGTCAGCGCCATCACGCGCAGCAGGCGCTGCATCAGGAACAGGGCCGCGAACACGCCGAGCGCCGCGAACAGCCAGGCAAAGGACAGTTGGGTCGTATAGAACACGGCGATGACGATGATGGCGCCGAGGTCGTCCATCACGGCAAGCGCCGCCAGGAAGACCTTGAGCGAGGCCGGCACCCGCTTGCCGAGCAGGCTCAGCACGCCAAGCGCGAAAGCGATGTCGGTGGCCATCGGGATGCCGATGCCAGCCTGGGTGACGCTGCCGCCGTTGAACAGGAAGTGGATCAGCGCCGGCACCGCGATGCCGCCGGCCGCGCCCAGGATCGGTAGCATGGCATTGCGCAGGTCGGACAGCTCGCCGTTGTACAGCTCGCGCTTGAGTTCGAGGCCGATCAGCAGGAAGAAGATGGCCATCAGGGCGTCGTTGACCCAGTGCTCGATGCTCAGGCCCGCGACATAGCGGTGCCAGAACCCGAGATAGCCTTCGCCCAGCGGGGAATTGGCCAGGGCCAGCGAAACCAGGGTGCAGAGGATCAGGATGATGCCCCCGGCTTTGCCCGACTGCATGAATTCCTGGAAGGTGTTCGAGAGCTTTTTTTCGATACGCATGGGACCTGTAGACGCAAGTAGTCGGCGCGGCGGCCCGACCAACGCACGTCCTGCCATACGTTGCCGTATGAACACCCTTTGCCGATTATAACGCATCCGATTGTCACTCGCGCAACGGCCGCGCACCGTGGCGTGCGCTGGATAGCGCGCGAATCGCAGTATTCTAGTAGCAAATAGACAATGAGAAACAGCGTGCGGGCGGCAAGCCACGCCGCGCTCTTGTCGGCCCGATTAACCGGACAAAGGTGTCCCACTTGACGACCACGCTTCGATCCGACGCCGCCCTGCGGCGCGACCAGATCCTCGACGCAGCCGATGCCGTCTTCTCGCGCCATGGCGTGACTGCCCCGCTCGAACTGGTGGTGGCGCAGGCCGGCGTCGGCCGGGCCACCCTGTACCGCAACTTCCCCGACCGCGCGGCCCTGATGGACGCGCTGCTGGAACGTTCGCTGGCCGGCCTCGAACGCCAGGCCGGCGGCGCCGACCTGTTCGCCCTGCTGGAACAGGTGGCGCAATGCATCGTCGCCTCGCCCGCCGTCACCGATTACTGGCGCGCGGTCGACGCCGACCACCCGGTGGCGAAAGCCGGGCGCGAACGCCTGGCCAGGCTGTTCCGCGCTCCGCTGGCCGCCGCCGTGAAAAGCGGCGCCTGCCGCGCCGACCTGAAGCCGGCCGACATCGTGCTCGTCTGCGGCATGCTCGGCGCCGCCCTGCGCGGCAATACCCCGGCCCAGCAGCGCAGCCTGGCGCGGCGCGCGCTCGACGTCCTGCGTACCGGCATCGCCATACCTGTCCGGAAACGTTAGCATGGCGGTCCTGCTCAAACCGACGCCGAACTGGGAAGAGCACGAAAAGCCTACCCTGCCCGGCTCGGCCTCGATGCCCTACCATACCCCGGCGGTGCGCGCGGCCTATGCCTGCGTCGCGCTGCTGGTCGGGATCATGGGCGGCCTCGGGAATGCCCTGGTCACGGCCAACCTGGCGACCATCCAGGGCCAGCTCGGCCTGACGCCGTCCGAAGGCG
>DAMABW010000226.1:0-7644 GCA_031999925.1 Massilia sp.
CCCTGCTGCGCGCGCACCGCGCCAATGCCGTCGGTGCGCAGCTCGAAGCCTTGGCCGCGTGCGTCCTTGCGTCCGGCATTGTCTTCGATGCGGGCGATATGGCCGAGGCTGAGCTGGCTGGCGAGATGGTCGCTCTTGATCTGTGCCTGGATCTGCCCCTGCGTGTCGTCCAGCACCAGGTGATTGCTGCGTCCACCTGGCGTATTGCCGCCCTCGGCGGTCAGCTCCCGGCTCCTGAGTCCCATCAGTGCCCGCTGTTCGGGCAGCTTCCAGGGCGGCATATAGCTCTGGTTGTACACGGAGCCGGTTACGATGGGATGGTCGGGATTTCCGTCGAGCCATTGCACGATCACTTCCGATCCGATCCGACCCGCGGATGGCTGCTCAAGCCCTTTTCGCCGCCAGCCCAGTTGCGGCTGACCCGCACCCAGCAACTACCGCTCTCGTCCCGGTCCCAGTGGAACCTGACCTGGATGCGGCCGTACTGGTCCACGTTCAGGCTGCCCTGGCCTTCCCGGCCAACCACGATGGCGGTCTGCAGGGCCAGTAGTCTGGTATCCGTGCTGTTGAAGCCGCGTCCCGGGCGCCAGGGCAGGGCCTTGGGCTGGCAGAGCAGGCGGTTCTTGTACTCGGCGCGCGCATCCTTACCCTGGAGGTAGTTGTTGCTGGCTTCGTGATGCACTTCGAGGATCAGGAATTCGCTGTCTTCGCTTTCGCTGAAATGGCCGAGCAGCCGGAACCACTTGCCCGGGGCGACGTGCCGGTTGTTGCCCTGTGCTTCGTACAGCTTGCCGCGGGCCTCGATTTCTTCCATGCGCAAGCGCGTCAGTTGGTAGGCGCCGGACTGGTGCTTGAAGCCGTAATGCCCCTCGTAACTGTGCACCTCCAACTGTGGGATATCCCCTTGCTCGGCGATGGTGACGGTATCTGCATGGATCGGACGCGGACTCTTGAAGTCGAAACCGCTCACTGCCGCTTGTCCGGACGCCCACTGGCGCAGCGGGCTCCACTCGCCGATCGCGTCCTCGTCTACCGCGCCACCGGCGCCATGGAAGCGGATGCCGGGTGACGGCCTGCCGATCGGCTCGGCAGCGCGGGTGTCGTCGCAGACCGTGAGCGTGTGGCCGTCGCCGCTGTGTTCATACCAATAGCTGTAGCCCGCCGCCTCCCAGCGCCGGCACAGGTAGTTATGATCGGTTTCGTCCCATTGCGTGGCCATCGTGAGCTGCGGCTGTTCGCCGCCGACTTTCCACTCCCACGCGGGCAGGGCCCCGTAGTCGTCGAAGATCGTGTCCGCCTGCTCGCGCAAACTTTGCGCATGGAACAAGCGATTGTTCCGGCGCAGGCAGGTGTACGCTAGCCATGGTTTCAAGACAGCTTCATAGAAAGCCACGCCGCCATCCGTTTTGACCAGCTTGAATGACGTGACATATCCAGTGAAAGGACGCAGTCTGCCGTCAGCCTGTACGAGCGAGATGCACAGCAGCTTTCCGTGCATCGCCTCGAGTTCTATACAGGCGTCGTCGCTCAGGAGTTCTACCTTGAATGCGAAGTCGCGCGACAAGTATTCAGTGCCATTAAGCCGGTTCACCATCAGCCTGGCTTCTGGACCATCGTTCCGCGGGAACGACATACGCAACAGGCGGGTGGTTTGGTGCGCTTCCAGCAGTGCTTGCAGGTCAGTCATCGTTTTGCTCATCGTTTGAGCCGGGCAATGTTGAATTTGAGATGCGCGCAGTGGCTGCTGAAGCGCGCCTGAGTTGCGACGAACTTCTTGACTGTAGTCATTAAGTCGCGATTGTCTAATGACGAAACGCAAGTTCTTGCGAAGTTGCATCGTGCAGCGGGGCTATGACGAGACCACGTCCAAATGCGCTTGGCGCTTCACGCAAGGAGAGTAGACGGAGCGCTGCGTGTCAGAAGTACTGCGCAGCAATAGAAGGGGAGGACTGCAGAAAACAAAAAAGGCCCCATGATTTCTCATGGAGCCTTTAGTGCTACTGCGCATTCGTGGTAGGCCGTGCGGGATTCGAACCTGCGACCAACGGATTAAAAGTCCGCTGCTCTACCAGCTGAGCTAACGACCCGAAAGAAGCAAGATTATAGGGGCGAACGTCGATGCTGTCAAACGTCCGCACCCAAAATCTTGCCTTGGAGCTTTATTTGAGCACCGCCAGCCGATCCTTGGCCGACTGCGCCGCCTGCGTGCCCGGGAACTTGCTCACGAGCTGCTGCAGCGTCTTCTTCGCCTTCGGCAGGTCCTTCAACTCGGCATAGCTGGTCGCCATGTTCAGCATGGCGTCCGCCGCCTTCGGGCTGGTGCCATAGGTGGTGGTCACGATTTCCTGCGCCGCGATTGCCTTCTTGTAGTCGCGCTGGGCGTAATAGGCGTTGCCCAGCCAGTACTGCGCATTTGCGGCATAGGCCGAATCCGGATAACGCTTCACGAAGTCCTGCAGCGCGCTTGCCGCCGCCTTGTAGTCGCCGCCCTTGAAGGTTTCCATGGCCGCGTCGTAGGCCTGCTTTTCCGACGGCAGCACTTCGGCGGTCTGGCCGTCGATGTTCTCCTGGCGCGGCTCGAGCTTCTTGATGCGGGCGTCGAGGTCGGCGTACAGGGTGCGCTGGCCGTTTTGCGCCTTGGCGATTTCGTTGGCCAGCACTTCGATCTGGCCGCGCAGCTTGGCGATCTCGGACATGGTGCGCTCGTTCTGGTTCAGCATGTCGAGCGTGGCGGTCTTGTCGGCCTTGTTGTCGAGGCGGCCGTTCAGGTCGCGCGCGATGTTGTCGACTTTGGCGCGCAGGTCGAGGATGGCCTTGCGGGCTTCATCGTCGTCGAGCAGGCCGGCGTTGGCCTGCAGCGGCAGCCAGGCGGCGATCAGCAGGCAGGCAAGACGGGACGGAACCAGTTTCATCATGTCGTAGTTCTTTCTAAACCAGTGGGGCAAAGGAAAACGGGGCGGGTTGCAGTCTGCACTGCACCCGCCCCGCTGTCAATTAACCGGGTCTTAATACGACCCGGACGCGACAGGATTACTGATAAACGATGTCGGCGCGACGGTTTTCAGCCCAGGCGGCTTCGCCCGAACCGGTTGCCTTCGGCTTTTCTTCGCCCAGCGAGACGGCTTCCATCTGGCTCTCGGCCACGCCCAGCGATGCCATCGAGCGGCGGACGGCTTCGGCGCGCTTCTGGCCCAGGGCCAGGTTGTATTCGGTGCCGCCGCGATCATCGGTGTTACCTTGGATCAGGACTTTGCGGCCCTGGTTCTTGGTCAGGTAGCCCGAGTGGTTGGCGACGACTGGCTTGCCGTCTTCGCGCACGACGTAGCTGTCGAAGTCGAAGTAGACGCTGCGGTTGGCCAGCACGCCTTGTGGGTCGTTCAGCGGATCGACGGTTGCGGTTTCGACTGGACGCACGTCACGTGGGTCGGCGGCGGCGGCGACTGGCGCAGGCGACTTTTCTTCGACTGGTGCTGGTGCTTCCGGCACTGGGGTCTTGCACGCTGCCAGCAGGGCAGCGGAGGCGATGATGAATGCGAGGCTCTTGGTATTGCGCATGGTTTCTCTCCTGGTCTTGGTTAGTGATTTACTGCTATTACTTCATGAAAGGACCCCAGCTGGGCTCCCGAATGTTTCCCGCTTTGGTGGTCAGGCGTTGCTTGACCCGTCCATCCACCGAAACCACGGCCAGCGCAGTACGCCCGCCGCCTTTGTTCGCATACATGATGTACTTGCCGTTAGGCGAAAAACTCGGTTCGGTGGCCCCATCGGCCAGGCGCAGTTCCTGGCCGCTGGCCAGGTCCATCGCAAAGAGGGAATATCCGCCGTCGCGCTGCGAGATCCAGGCCAGGGTCTTGCCGTCTGGAGCCACGCGCGGGCTGATGTTATAGCTGCCGTTGAAGGTAACGCGGGTAGCGTTGCCGCCATTCACGCTCATCTTGTAGATTTGCGGACCGCCGCTGCGGTCGCTGGTGAAATAAATGGTCTGGCCGTCGGCCGAGAATTGCGGCTCGGTGTCGATGCCGTTGCTGTTGCTCAGGCGGCGCAGGCCGGAACCGTCGGCATTCACGACATAGACCTGGTAGCTGCCCGATTTCGACAGGGCGATCGCCAGCTTGCTGCCGTCCGGCGACCAGGTCGGTGCCGAATTGCTGCCTTTTTCGTTGGCGATCACGCGGCGCTTGCCGGTGACCAGGTCCTGCATGTAGATGACAGGCTTGCGGTCTTCGAAGGAAACGTAGGCAACCTTGCCGCCATCCGGCGACCACGATGGCGAAATGATCGGCTCGCGCCCTTGTACCGCGATGATTTCGTTTTCGCCGTCGGAATCGGCCACGGCCAGCGCGTAATTGCGGCCGGCGCGGTTTTCTTTCACGTAGGCGATGCGGGTCGAGAAAATGCCGCGCACGCCGGTGAGTTTTTCGTAGACGTCGTCGGCGATGCGGTGGGCTTGCAGGCGGGTATAGCGCGGCTGCACCTCGCCGCCGAGGGCCGACAATTGGCCGCCCTTGACGGTATCGAACAGCTTATAGCGCACGGCGAAACGGCCGTCCGGCTGGCGCGAGACGCTGCCGACCACCAGCGCATCGGCGCCGCGTGCTTTCCAGGCGCCGGCGTCGATGTTCGCGCTGTCGCTGATCACCTGGCCGGCATCGATGACCTTGAAGACGCCGCTGCGTTCCAGGTCGGCGCGGATGATCGCCGAGACCTGGTCGGGCGCCACGCCTTCGTCGGCAAAGGCGGCGACGGCGACCGGAATCTGGGTGCTGCTGACGCCCGCGATCTCGACGCGGAATTGCGCATGCGCGGCGCTGCCCATCAGGAGCGACACGCTGAACAGAATGGTATGTAGTTTCTTCATGGGCCTCTCAATACTTGAATACTGGTTGGTGACGAGGTCACTGCAAATCTTTTAACTTGAAGACAAGTGGGAAAGTTCGTTCTACCGTACCATCTTTTTTCTTAGGTAGTGGTGACGATTTGATAATGCCCCTTTCCACGGCTTCGTCGAACGCCGGAACGCCGCTGCTCTTGGTCTTGCGCACCGACAGGATTTCGCCGGTCGGCAACTGCTCGATACGGAATTCCACCGTCGGATTCCCCGGTTCGTCGCCGTTATAGACCGTATTGCTCTTGACCTTGGCCGCAATCGCCGCCTGGTAGCCGCTGTCGAGTTTCGGTGCGCTCGATTTCTGCGCATTCCCGGTCGAACCGGCAGCGCCGGCAATGCGCTTGAGTTCCAGGTCGCGCAGTTTATCGAGCTGGGCTTGCGCGGCAGCGTCGGCTTTTGCTTTCGCGGCTTTTTCGGCAGCGAGTTTCTTCTTCTTGTCGGCTTCGGCCTTTTCCGCTTTTTCGGCAGCCAGCTTCTTCTCGTCCTCTTTCTTTTTCTCTTCTTCTTTTTTCTTTTGCTCGGCCAGTTCGCGTTTCTTCTGCTCTTCGCGTTCTTTCGCTTCCTCGCGGCGTTTTTCTTCCGCCAGCTCTTTGCGCTTCTGTTCTTCGCGCTCTTTCTTTTCGGCGATCTCGCGCTCGCGTTCCTTCTTCGCCTGTTCCAGCTTGCGTTCCTTCTCGCGCTGGAGGGCGATGTCCGGCGCGGCCGGCTTCACCGGCTCGGGCTCGACCACTTTCGGCACCGGGGGCGGTGGCGTCGGGGCGGGGGGCGTCGGCTCCGGTTCGGGTTCCGGCTCCGGTTCGGGCTCCACAACCGGCGCAGGCAGCGGTGGCGCCGCAGCCGTCTCGACCTTCATGTCCCAGACTTCCGCCTCGACCGAGATCGGGGTCTTGCTCTGCCAGCTGATGCCGAAGTACAGGAAGGCCAGCAGCAGGACGTGCACGGCCACCGCCAGCAGGATCGCTGGCGTGCGGCTCGGTTCGGGCGGCACCGTGTACGGGGCGCCGGGGGAAGCTGGCTTCACAGGCATGACTCTTTACTGGGTGGCTAGGCCAACGCGGGCGATGCCCATCTTCTTCGCTTCCGAGATCATCTCGATCACTTCTTCGTACTTGCTTTCGCGGTCGCCGGCGATCAGGACCGGGTAATCCGGATTTTCCTGGTGCAGGGTGCGCAGGCGGGCGAGCAGGGCGGCGCGGTTGTCCATGCTTTCGGCCGGCGTCGATTCCTTGCCGTGCACGCCGATCGACAGTTCCGCGTTCGGCTTGATCGAAATCTGGATATAGGTGTCCGGCGGCAGCGTCGATTTTTCGGCGCGCGGCAGGTTGACCACGTTCGGCGTTTCGTTGGCCGGTACCGCCATGAAGATGATGAGCAGCACCAGCATCACGTCGATGTAGGGCACGACGTTGATCTCGGACTTCAGTTTGCTGCGGCGCCCGCTGCGCATGCTGCTGCCGGAATAAGCCATGTCGGTTCCTCCTGCCGATCAGCGCGACTGGCGCTGCAGGATGTTCGAGAATTCCTCAACGAAGCTCTCGAAGCGGATTGCCAGGCGGTCGATGTCGTGGGTGAAGCGGTTGTAGGCAACGACGGCGGGGATCGCGGCGAACAGGCCGATGGCGGTGGCGATCAGCGCTTCGGCAATGCCGGGCGCGACCACGGCCAGCGTCGCTTGCTGGACGTTGGCCAGGCCGCGGAAGGCGTTCATGATGCCCCACACAGTGCCGAGCAGGCCGATGTACGGCGAGACCGAGCCGACCGAGGCCAGGAAGTTCAGGTGCAGGTCGAGGGCGTCGAGTTCGCGCTGGAAGGCGGCGCGCATGGCGCGGCGGGCGCCGTCGAGCACCGCGCCCATGTCGAGGGCGTCGCGCGAGGCCTGCTTGCCCTTGATGAATTCGCCCATGCCGGCTTCGAAGATGCGGGCCAGGGCGCCGCTCTGGTCGCGCTGGGCGCTGGCGCTCTGGTGCAGGGTGTGCAGGTTGCCGCCGGCCCAGAAGCTGCGCTCGAACTGCTCGGTCTGGCGACGCGCCGCACGGATCGCGAACAGCTTGCGGAAGATGTAGGACCACGAGAAGACCGACAGCAGCAACAGCAACAGCATGATGAGCTGCACCAGGATGTGCGCGTTACTGATCAGGGCGATAAAGGAAAGGTCGTGGGTCGGGGTCATCGGTTGAGCAATATTGTCGGTTTATTCAAGCGGCACGCATTTTATCAGCCACGTGATCGGGGAGCGAGCGCGGACGTACGGACGCGAGGTCGACGCAGCCGACTTTCACGCTGGCTTCGACCAGCAACTGGTCGCCTTTGTAGGCCTTTTGCGCGAAATGCACCGAGGCGCGGCCGAGTTTCTCGATGGCCAGGGTCAGCGTGATTTCGTCGTCCAGGCGCGCCGGGGCGTGGTAATCGATGGTCGCGCTTTTCACCACGAAACCGGCGTTGTCCGATGCGATCAGGTCTTGCTGGCCAATGCCCGCCGCGCGCAGCCATTCGGTGCGCGCGCGTTCGAAGAACTTCAGGTAATTCGCATAAAACACGATGCCGCCGGCGTCGGTGTCTTCGTAATAGACCCGGACAGGCCAGGTGAAAACGGAGGGCATGCTACAAGCCATAAATGATAATAAGAAACATTTTACGCTATTCAACTCCGTATATGTACTCTAGCGAACATGACGGATCGTTCAGCGCGACCATGGCGCATGCTGTGACTTGCCAGGATTTCAGGGGTAGTAGACGAGATGCAACCCTGTCAAGAC
>DAMABW010000227.1:0-1531 GCA_031999925.1 Massilia sp.
GACCGTTTTGCGCTTTCGTCTTTCCTTTTCCTTCCTCTTCCTGTTCATCCTCGCACTGGCTGTTCCGGCAAGCGCCTTGCCCGCCGCGCCGGACACCGAGGCGCCTGCCGCCGAAGCCGTTCAACCCGATCCGCTGCGCCGCGAAACGCCGCGCTCGATGGTATCGGGCCTGATCGAATCCCTGGCCGAACTCGACTACGACCGCGCCGCCCAGTACTTCGAGCTGCCGACCGCCACCAGCAGCCGCCAGCGCATGAACGCCGTCAGCCAGGCGCGCGCCTTCCACGCGCTGCTCGACAATGGCGGCTCCCTGAAACCCTTCGCCACCCTGTCGAACCAGGCCAGCGGGCGGGTCGACGACGACCTGCCGCTCGACCAGGAAAACGTCGGCGAAGTCACGGTACAGGACAAGAAAACCCCGATCCTGATCACCCGTTCCGAGGTCGAAGGGCAGCAGGTCTGGCGCATCTCGTCGGCCACGCTGGGCCAGATCGCGGCCGCGGCCAAGCGCGCTCCGGTGGCCGAGGCGACGCCCCAGGACGACTACCTGGTCGCCGGCGCGCCGGTCAAGGACTGGGGCATGCTGGTCGGTCTGGGCGTGATGATCTTCGGCGGGCTGTGGCTGGTGTCCACGCTGGTGGTCGCCGCCATGCGCCGCCTGGTTGCCGACTCGGCGGCGAGCGGCATCTACCGCTTCTTCGAGGCGGCGCTGCCGCCGGCCAGCCTGCTGCTGGCGGTGGCCATCTTCTACAACTGGGCCGAGCGCCTGCCAGTGGCCATCGTCGCGCGCCAGACCCTGCTGCGCTATACCGGCATCGTCACCGTCATCGCCCTGGTCTGGTTCGGGCTGCGCCTGGTCGATGCCGTGGCCGAGTTGGTGATCGCGCGCATGCAGCGGCGCCAGCGGCGCCAGATCGTCTCGGTGGTCACGCTGCTGCGCCGCACTGTGAAAATCCTGCTGCTGGTCTTCTCCGGCATCGGCATCCTCGACACCTTCGGCATCGACGTCACCACGGGCATTGCGGCCCTCGGTATCGGCGGTATCGCGCTGGCGCTGGGTGCCCAGAAGACCGTGGAAAACCTGGTCGGCAGCGTGACCGTGATCGCCGACCGTCCGCTGCAGGTGGGCGATTTCATCAAGGTCGGCGACGTGGTCGGCACCGTGGAAGACGTGGGCATCCGCTCGACCCGCATCCGCACCCTGGAGCGCACGGTCGTGACCATCCCGAACGGCGACTTGTCGGCGCGCCAGATCGAGAACTTCGCGGCGCGCGACCGCTTCCTGTTCAACCCGACCATCGCGGTGAGCTACGCGACGCCGTCGGCCAAGCTGAAGGAAGCGCTGTCGATCGTGCAGGGCGTGCTGGCGGAAGAGGAAAAGATCGCCGAAGGCCATCGGGCGCGCCTGGGCGGCATTACCGACCGCGCCTTCAACATCGATATCTTCTCGTATATCGACACGCCTGAGTTCGACGTCCAGGTGGTGGTGCGCGAACATCTGCTGTTCACGATCTATGCGCGGCTGGAAGCG
>DAMABW010000227.1:1541-7637 GCA_031999925.1 Massilia sp.
GCTTATCCGAGCCAGACGGTCCTGTTCCAAGGCGATGGCCCGGGCGAAGACGAGCGCAAGGAGGAGGGGAAGGAAGAGGGCGGGCCGGGGCCGCGCCTGGAGAAGGACGAGCGTCCGGGTCGCTGATATACGCCGGGTTGCGGATGCCGCTGCACGCTGCGCGTGTAGCGGTTATCATGTCCGTCTCACCCAACACAGGATCGACTTGCCATGACCACGTCCAGCTATCCCGACACCCGCCTCCTCATCGCCAACGAGTGGATCGACGCCACCGGCGGCAAGACCATCCCGGTACTGAACCCGGCCACGGGACAGGAAATCGGCACCGTGGCGCATGCATCGATCGCCGACCTGGACCGCGCCCTGGCCGCCGCGCAGAAGGGTTTTGAAACCTGGCGCGACGTGCCGGCCGCCGAGCGCGCCGCCACCATGCGCCGCGCCGCCAACCTGCTGCGCGAACGCGCCGGCGACATCGCCCGCCTGCTGACCCAGGAGCAGGGCAAGCCGCTGGTCGAAGCCAAGGGCGAAGCCCTGGCCGGCGCCGAGATCATCGACTGGTTCGCCGCCGAAGGCATGCGCGTGTACGGTCGCATCGTCCCGTCGCGCAACCCGAAAGCCCAGCAACTGGTGCTGAAGGAACCGGTCGGCCCGGTCGCCGCCTTCACGCCGTGGAACTTCCCGATCAATCAGATCGTGCGCAAGCTGTCGGCCGCGCTGGCCACCGGCTGCTCCTTCCTGTGCAAGGCGCCGGAAGAGACGCCAGCTTCGCCGGCCGCGCTGCTGCAATGCTTCGTCGACGCCGGCGTGCCGCCGGGCGTGGTCGGCCTGGTGTTCGGCGATCCGGCCGAGATTTCCGGCTACCTGATCCCGCATCCGGTCATCCGCAAGGTCACCTTCACCGGCTCGACCCCGGTCGGCAAGCAATTGGCCGCCCTGGCCGGCGCCCACATGAAGCGCGCCACGATGGAACTGGGCGGCCACGCGCCGGTGATCATCGCCGAGGATGCCGACGTCGCCCTGGCCGTGAAAGCCGCCGGCGCCGCCAAGTTCCGCAATGCCGGCCAGGTCTGCATCTCGCCGACCCGCTTCCTGGTGCACAACGCGATCAAGGAAGAATTTACCCGCGCCTTCGTCCAGCACGCCGAAGGCCTGAAGATCGGCGACGGCCTGCAGGAAGGCACCACCCTGGGCCCGCTCGCCAACGCGCGCCGCCTGACGGCCATGGCCAAGGTGGTGGAAGATGCGCAGGCCAAGGGCGCCACGGTGGCCCTGGGCGGCAAGCGCGTCGGCGAGACCGGCAACTTCTTCTCGCCGACCATCCTGTCCGACGTGCCGCTCGAAGCCAGCGTATTCAACGACGAGCCTTTCGGCCCGGTGGCGGCGATCCGCGGTTTCGACAGCCTGGAAGACGCGATCGCGGAAGCGAATCGCCTGCCGTACGGCCTGGCCGGTTATGCCTTCACGCGCTCGATCAAGAACGCGCAACTGCTGATGAACCGCGTCGAAGTCGGCATGCTGTGGATTAACCAGCCGGCCACCCCGAGCGCCGAGTTGCCGTTCGGCGGCATCAAGGATTCGGGCTACGGTTCGGAAGGCGGGCCGGAGGCGCTGGAGTCCTACCTGAACACCAAGGCAGTGTCGATAGTCGGCGTGTAAAGCTTACTTACTGTGCATCCCATAGCGCGGCAATTGCCGCGCTATATTGATAGTAATATAGGATCATCGATTCCGAAAATGAAGCGCGCGCAGACAAAAAAGCGCGGTTTCATTTTTTTAAATTTCCATGTGGACACATACTCTGATTGCTCATAAACTGACGGGCTTACTGACGCTCACTTGAGCGTTACGCTGTCAATGATCACAATTGGAGAAAACATGTCGCGCAAGTTTATCGATCTGAAGCTTATCGATGGTACGCGTATCATCGTAAATGCCACTTATATCACGCAGGTATCTCCGTCGCATGGTACCGATATCGCCGACGGTGCCGATGTGGTATTTCTCGTATTTGGAGAACAGGGTCTCGTCCAGGCATCGGTACCAGCAAGCGGCGTTCCCAATTTGCTTCGAGCTCTGCAATTGGAAAAAGACAATGCGCAGTTCGTTGATCTGAAAACCCTGGATGGGACGCGGGTTATCCTGAATCGTGATTACATTACCCATGTTGTTCCAACGCACGGCAACGATTTGAATGACGGTGCGACCGTAACCGTATGGGGTGTCGATATCGAGATTGGCGCACGTGAGGTTCCATCTTTGTTGCCGCTTCTTGCTTGACCTCGGCGGAAGGATAAATCGAGATCGCGGGTGCGGAACAGCTGTGACTCGGTCGTAATGGAGCAGATCATGATGCCGCTGATTCGCTCGTTCTTGGATAACGCTGATTGCTGATTAACAATATCTCTTATCTGCGGATTTGATCACGGCTTCGGTGTCTTACCCACCATTTCCCCTCTTGAAGTGCGCCGCCCCATCGGACGATGTCATTATGTCTGAACAGCATGGCATGATCGGTCAAGCTTACAAAACCTGATTATTTACTGCAGATAGAGAAAACGATGGTACTCGAGAGTGCTGAACTGTTGATCAAGCCTGGCATGGAAGCCGAGTTCGAAGCCGGCGTGCGCCAGGCGACGCCGCTGTTCCAGCGGGCGCGCGGCTGCCGCGGCATGTGGCTGGAACGCGGCGTGGAAAACCCGCTGGCCTACCGCCTGCTAGTGCGCTGGGAGACGGTGGAAGACCATAATGTCCACTTCCGTGGCAGCGAGGATTTCCAGGAATGGCGCCGCCTGGTCGGCCACTGCTTCGACGGCGCGCCCAGCGTCAGCCACCTGGAAACGGTGCTCGAAGGTTTCTGAGTTCCAGGCCAATCATGTGCGTGAATTATCGACCGCCGACGCCCGAGCAATTCGGTTCGATCGGCGCCTTCAGCGAGCTGCCCCCCGACTGGCGCTGGCCGGAAGAAACCTGGAAGGATTACCTGGCGCCGATCGTGCGGCGTGGGGCCAGCGGCCGGCCGGAAGCACTGCTCGCCACCTACGGCATGGTCCCAAGGCGGCAGATTCCGCCGGACGTCAAACCCTTCGACACCATGAATGCGCGCGCCGAATCGCTGGTCGAGCGCCGCTCGTTCGCGCCCGCCTGGCGCCGCCTGCAACTGTGCGCGGTGCCGATGGCCTGGTTCTACGAGCCTTGCTACGAAAGCGGGCGCGCCGTGCGCCATGCGATCGGCATGGCCGATGAATCGTTGTTCTATGTGGCCGGGCTGTGGCGCGACTGGCCCGAGCCCGACGGCGGCGTTGCCTCGTCGTTCACCCAGATCACCATCAACGCCGACGACCATCCTTTGATGAACCGCATGCACAAGCCGGGCGACGAGAAGCGTTCGCTGGTGATCCTGCCGCATGAGGAAGTCGAGGACTGGCTGTCCTGCCGCAGCATGGACATGGCCCATTCCTTCCTGCGCCATTATCCCGCCGAGCGCATGCGCGACTGGGCGGCGGCGCCGGCGCCGGTGCGGCGCAAACCGGCGGAGCCGTCGCCGAACCTCGAACTGTTCTGACGCGCCGCCCGGCGCCTACATGAAGCCGGTGTCGAGTTCCAGGCAAGTCTGGCCGACGTGGTACAGGGCCAGGGCCTTGCCGATGCCTGGTGCGGCCAGGTAACGCGCCAGCAGCTGCGCCGGCGCGTCCAGGCCCAGCGCCAGCAGCGAGGGATGCAGGGTGTGCAGGCCGTCGTCGCGACGGGCCAGGTGCAGGTGGCCGCTCATGGCCTTGTGTTCGAGTTGCGTCAGGAGCGTCTGCAGCACGCGTGCATGGGTCGGCGGCGCCTGGGCCGCTGCAGGCGCCGTGCGTCCGCGCAGCATGCGCGACAGCCGCGCCGCCAGCGACGGCCGCACCGGGCCGCGTTCGTCGTCGAGCGACAGCGCCTGCAGCTTGCCGCCGCGTTCCACGATCAGGCTCACCGGCTCCAGCAGACCTTGCCCCCCGCGTTCCAGGCGCGCCACCACGCCGGCCACCGTCACGCCGGCGGCGACCCAGGCTTCCAGGCTGTCGAGGCGGCTGGCCTTCCAGTGGTCGTAGGGCAGGCGCAGGGTCAGCGCGCGCCGCTCGCGGTCGAGCACGCGCCACTCCAGTTCCTGGCTGATCTCGTCGAGCCGGGGCGCATCGCTGGCGGCGGGACGCAGCAGCACCAGGTCCAGCGGCTCGCCGAGCAGGCCCGCGCTGGCGGCGACGGCGCCGCGCAAATCGTTCCAGTCGTAGAAGCCCGCCTGCTGCCAGCGCGGGTCGTTCGTTTGCCAGGCCGGCGTGACGCCGGCGCGGGTGACGCCGCCCAGGCCGAGGCGGCCATCCTCGGACAGGCGCGGCTGCTCGAGCACCAGGGCGCCCTTCGCCAGGCTGTCGGCCGGACCCACGCCCGGCCACAGCGCGTGCTGGCCCCAGGCGCTACTTCGGCTGAAGCCGGGGTCGCTGTCGTCGCGCCGCGCCAGCACCGCCTGGCGTAGCAAACTCGCGTCCGGATCCCAGAATGCGCAGCTCAGGCCCCGTGCGCCGCTGCGCGCCTCCCACCAGTAGGCGCCGAGCGGCAGCAGCGTCATCGCGGCGCCGACGTCGAAACTGCGACGTGCTGTGCCGCGCAGGCGCGCCAGCAGCGCCGGGTCGGCCTGGCGCGCGGCGGCTTCCAGGGCGCGGGTCAGGGCGTGCACCTGCGCGCACAAGGCCAGGGCCTGGGACTCGTCGACGCCGAAGTCGCGTTCCACCAGCAGGTCGGCGACGCCGGCCAGTCCGCGCAGCAGGCCGGCCAGGCGCGGGAAGGATTCGACGCGGGCCGAGGTGGCGAGGGCGCGCAACTGCGGCGCGGCGATCTCGCTCACATGCGACCAGCCGCCGGCGCAGAGTTCGTGCACCAGGTCGCGCGCCTGGGCCAGGAAGCGGGTTTCGTCGTCGCCCAGGCCGCCGCGCGCTTCCGTCGCCGCTTCGGTTTGTCCTGGCCAGGCGAAGGGCAGGCCATGCGCGCGCCTGACCGCCGCGAGGGCCAGCAGGTGCAGGGCCCTGCGCAGGCGCGGTTCGGCCTCCGACACCATGCCGGCATAGCCGGTGCCGGCGATGTAGCGGCAGACCAGGTCGAGGGCGGGCAGGCGGATGTTCAGCACCGTGCCCTGGACGACGATCTCGGCGTTGTCCAGGGCGTCCTGCATGCCGGCCGCCTTGCGCACGGCGGCCACGCCGGCGGCCTTGAACAGCGCGTCGGCGTCGAGCGCCAGCACTTCGTCCAGCACGTTGACCTGTTCCACCGGCGCCGCAAGTGGCGCAGCCGCATCGGCCGCGGCGGGAGCGCTCGCCGTGCGCAGCCATAGCGCGGCGGCCAGGATGTGCTTGCACACGCCCGGCGCCGGACAGTCGCAGCGCGCCGCGCCCGGACCTTGCGGCGCCAACTGCACGCGCTGCCCGTCGGCCGCGACCACGCCGCCGGCCGCGCCGCCGTCCGTGTGCCAGTCGACCTTGCCGGCTTCGACATCCTTGGCCGCGCGCCGCAGCAGGCCGGCGCTGGCGAGGGCCGCAAGCGCATCGTCGTCGTAGTTGCCGTAGACGGCGCGCCAGTCAATCGATGCGCTCATGCCATCGCCTCGGCCAGCCACTGCGCGAAATGGGTCGGTGTCAGCGCGGCCACCTGCATGCCGCGGTCGGCCAGGCGCTGGGCCATGGCGTGGTCGTAGACCGGCCGTGCCTCCTGGTCGAGCGCCGCCAGGCCCAGCAGCTTGACGCGCGCTTCGTTCAGGCGCTTGACGCTGCCCAGCAGCGGCCCGGGCATCGCGCCTTCCATGAAGTCGCTGATCAGGGCCAGGACGGTGCGCTGGGGCGACTGCACCAGGCTCTCGCAGTACTGCATGGCGCGGCCGATGTCGGTGCCGCCGCCCAGCTGCACCGTCAGCAGCACCTGCACCGGATCGTGGGCCAGGTGGCTGAGGTCGACCACATTCGTGTCGAACACCACCAGGCGCACCCGCACCGCCGGCAGGCTGGACAGGATGCCGGCGACGATCGCGCTGTACATCACCGAGTCGAGCATCGAGCCGCTCTGGTCGACGCACAGGAT
>DAMABW010000228.1:0-7632 GCA_031999925.1 Massilia sp.
CCTGGGCCGCCAATTCCTCGTCGCTCTCCTGGAAGCAGGGATCGTCGAAGCCCATGCGTGCAGCCAGCAGGCGGAAAATCTCGGTGTTCGGCTTGGCTTCGCCCAGCGGCGCGATTGCCGCGTTGTTCGCCATCATGTACAAATGACCGTAAGCCAGGTGGGCATCGACGTGTTCGAGCTGTGTCGTGGCCGGCAACAGGATGTCGGCGTAGTCGGCGCTGTCGGTGCGGAATTGTTCCATCACCACGGTGAAGAGGTCCTCGCGCTCGAAGCCGGCTTGCACCTTGGCGGAATCCGGGGCAATCGCCAGCGGATTGGCGTTGTAGACGATCACGGCTTCGACCTTCGGGCCGAATTCCGGTGATTCTTCCTTCAGCAAATCGTCGCCGATGGTGGTCATGTTGATGGTGCGGGTCTTGCGGCCGGCCAGCAGGTCCGGGCGCTGCAGCACGGCGCGGTTGGCCGGGAAGGATCCCGAGGTCGACAGCTGGATGCCGCCGGCCGCATGGCGCCAGGCGCCGACCAGGGCCGGCAGGCAGCTCATGTTGCGCACGGCCATGCCGCCGCCCTTTGCGCGCTGCACGCCATAGTTGCAGCGGATCGCCACGGGCTCGCCGCGCTTGGCGGTCTCGCCGTACAGGCGGGCCAGGTCGATCACTTCCTGGGCAGTAATGCCGCAGGTGACGGCGGTGCGCTCGGGCGTCCACTCGGCGGCGCGTTCCTTGAGCTGGTCGAAGCCCAGCGTGTGGTCGGCGATGTAGTCGTGGTCGAGCAGGTCTTGCGCGATCAGCACATGCATCATGCCCAGCGCCAGTGCCGAGTCCGTACCGGGCAGCAGGGCAATGTGCTGGTGGCACTTCTCGGCCGTCAGCGAGCGGTAGGGATCGATGGCGATCAGCTTGGCGCCGCGGCGCTTGGCTTCCTGGGCGCGCATCCAGAAGTGCAGGTTCGAGGCGATCGGGTTGCCGCCCCAGATGAGGATCAGCTTGGCATCCTGGAACTGTTCCATGTCGGTGCCGATCGAAGCCCCGACCGTGTACTTGTAGCCGGTAAAGCCGGCGGTGGCGCAGATGGTGCGGTCGAGCAGCGAGGCGCCGAGCTTGTTGAAGAAGCGCAGCGACATCGACTCGCCTTGTACCAGGCCCATGGTGCCGCAGTAGCTGTACGGGAGGATGGCTTGCGGGTCGCGCGCGGCGATCGGCTTCAGGCGCGCGGCGATCTCGTCCAGCGCCTCGTTCCAAGTGATTTGCTCGAACTTGCCTTCGCCCTTCTTGCCGACGCGGCGCATCGGATGCAGCACGCGGTCCGGCGAATAGGTGCGCTCGACATAGCGCGAGACCTTGGTGCAGAGCACGCCGGCGGTGGTCGGATGTTCCGGGTCGCCACGCACCGCGGTGGCCACGCCGTCCTCGACGGTAACGAGGATGGCGCAGGTATCGGGGCAGTCGTGGGGGCAGGCGGCGCGGACTTGGGTGATGCTCATTCTGAATCAGTTCCAGGGAAAAAAACGTCGAGAAACCAATACTTTATCCGATTCCGGCTGGCTTCGTTGCGGACCGGCCCGTCACTTCCTGCCGGGCTGGATTTCATCTGGTGACAAGGGCTACAATGGTTTTGAATAGACTTAGTTGAACACCATGCTGCTAGGGAGAACAAGATGAGACTGGTAGAACCTATCCTCGCTTTCCAGACCGAACTGGAGCAAATCCGGCGCGACATCCACGCCCATCCGGAACTCTGCTACGAAGAACAACGCACCGCCGACACGGTGGCTGCGCGCCTGACCGAATGGGGCATTCCCGTCGTGCGCGGTCTGGGCATCACCGGCGTGGTCGGCATCATCAAGAACGGCAACTCGCCGCGTGCGATCGGCCTGCGCGCCGACATGGACGCGCTGCCCATGCAGGAACTCAACACATTTGACCATGCGTCGCGCCACCCCGGCAAGATGCATGCATGCGGTCATGACGGACATACCGCGATGTTGCTTGGCGCAGCCCACTATTTGTCGCGTCATCGCAACTTCAACGGCACGGTGTATCTGATTTTTCAACCCGCCGAAGAAGGCGGCGCCGGCGCGCGCAAGATGATCGAGGATGGTTTGTTCGACCAGTTCCCGATGGACGCCGTGTACGGCATGCACAACTGGCCAGGCCTGCCGGCGGGCAGCTTCGGCGTGATCCCGGGGCCGATGATGGCATCCAGTAACGAGTTCCGCGTGACGGTGAAGGGCAAGGGCGCGCACGCCGCGCAGCCGCACCGCGGCATCGACCCGGTGATGGTGGCGGTGCAGATCGCGCAAGCCTGGCAAACCATCATCTCGCGCGAAAAGAATCCGCTGGAAACGGCGGTGCTGTCGATCACGCAGATCCACGCGGGCAGCGCCACGAATGTGATTCCGGACGAAGCGGTGCTGATCGGAACCGTGCGTACCTTCTCGACCGACGTGCTGGACTTGATCCAGCGCCGCATGGAGGAGATGGCGGCCGGTGTCGCGGCAGGCTTCAATGCGACGGTCGACTTCGGCTTCAAGCGCAACTATCCGCCGCTGATCAACGATCCGGAAAAGACCGCGTTCGCGGTCGAGGCGATGCGCGCGGTGGTGGGGCCGGCGGCCGTGAACACGGCGGTCGAGCCGACCATGGGCGCGGAGGATTTCGCCTTCATGCTGCAGGCCAAGCCGGGGTGCTATGTGTTCATCGGCAACGGCGACGGCGAGCACCGCGCCGGCGGCCATGGGCTGGGGCCTTGCCAGCTGCACAATGGCAGCTATGACTTCAACGATGATTTGCTGCCGATCGGGGCGAGTTATTGGGCGAGGTTGGTGGAGATGAGTTTGCCGGTGGAGTAATGGTGCCGGGTTGCGAACGGTGAGAACGGTGGGTACAAGTACCCACCCTACCGATGTGCTGCGTAGGGTGGGTTCTCGAACCCACCGGCCATTCAACCGGTGAGACCGCGTGGGCACAAGTGCCCACGCGGTCGTACTCATGCACACACGCGAACCTCACTCCGGCAACCGATCTTCTCCACTCCCCAACCTTACCCCCGGATTGATCCGCTCCAGCGCCAGCAACGCCGCCGCATGATCGGCCCCGCCCAGCTCCGCCTCGATCGACTCGTAACTGCGCGTCGCAGCCGCCGTCAGCGGCAAACTGAGCCCCGCCTCCCCCGCCGCCGCCAGCACATTCCGTAGATCCTTCAACTGGCTCTTCACCTGCCCGCCCGGCACGAAATTCCGGTCCAGCATGCGCTGTCCGTGCAGCTCGAGAATCCGGCTGCCCGCAAACCCGCCGCGAATCGCCTCGCGCACCGCCGCCGGATCGGCCCCGGCCGCCTGCGCCAACAACAGCGCCTCAGCCACCACGTTCAGGGTCGCGCCAACGATCAATTGATTGCACAGCTTGGCAACCTGCCCGCTGCCGGCCGGCCCCACCAGTTGCGCGCTGCCCAGTATCGCGAACAAGGGCAACGCCGCCTCGAAGTCGCGCAGGCTACCGCCCGCCATGATCGCCAGCTTGCCGTCCTGCGCGCCCGCCACCCCGCCCGACACCGGCGCATCGAGAAAGCGCATGCCCTGTCCAACGAGGCGCGCATGAAAGGCCAGCGCCTCGTCGTGCCGGGTCGAACTCATGTCGATCCACAAGCTTCCCGGCGCCATGGCCGGCAGCGCGGCGTCCATTGTCGCGCTGACCGCCGGCCCGGCTTCGAGCATCGAAACCACGATTGCGGCGCCTCGCACCGCTTCTTCAACCGATTCGCATACGCGTGCCCCATGCGTGGCAAGCGTGCGCGCCTTGGCTGTGCTACGGTTCCAGGCGTGCAGGGGAAACCCGGCATTGGCCAGGCGCGCCGCCATCGGCTGGCCCATCAGGCCGATGCCCAGGAATGCCACGGCAGGGTAGCTGACAGGGTCAGTCATACGCTTCCTTTTTTCGTTTTGGGTGGTGCGCTACGCGTTTTCATTTACACCAGTAAAATATTCGGCGATCGCCAACATGGATTGGCGACTATTCATGAAAGCAATTATGTTCTCTAATAAAAAAATTAGCAGTCTCCTTGCTGCCGCTGTCCTGATGACGACCGGCCAGGCCTTTGCCGCCGACAATGGCTGGGTCGACTCGGCCACGTTCGAATTCGGCACCGGATCGAAAGTACGCATGGGCCGTGTGGCCGTCCAGTCGAACTGGGACAAGCAGTGGTTCTCCTCGAACGGCCGCCACCTGGGCGGCTACTGGGATCTGTCGGCCGCCTATTGGCGCGGTTCGGCCTACCGCAATGTCGATGGCCAGCACCAGAACATCGGTGTGATCGGCATTACCCCGGTATTCCGCTACCAGCGCGACGACAAGCTCGGCCTGTACGTCGAAGGTGGCATCGGCGCCAACCTGATGTCGGAACTGTATAACAACAGCGACAACCGCCTGTCGACCGCCTTCCAGTTCGGCGACCATCTCGGTATCGGCTACGTCACCACGAACAAGTGGGACCTGGGCCTGAAGTTCCAGCACTACTCGAACGGCAGCATCAAGAAGCCGAACAGCGGCGTCAACTTCGTGGTTGTCCAGGCGCGCTACCAGTTCTAAGCACTACCTGCGGTGCTGCAGGGAGCGCCCGCTTGAAAGCGGCGCTTCCTGAACCATTTGACAATTTATGTGACAATTCGGTCAGGCGCCGCAGCCCGCGCGCGCCAAGCGTGCGAGGGCCGATTGGATAGTTCCGCTGTCAAGACTTACCTGCCATGGCTGGTCGCCACTGCCCTGTTCATGGAGCAGCTCGACGCCACCGTCGTCAACACCGCCATTCCCAGCATCGCGGCCAGCCTCGGGGTCACCCCGCTGAGCCTGAAGTCGGTCGTCACCAGCTACATCCTTGGTCTTGCCGTCGGCATCCCCGTCAGCGGCTGGATGGCCGACCGCTTCGGCACCCGGCGCGTCTTCCTCACCGCGATCGGCATCTTCACTTGCGCTTCGGTGCTGTGCGGCCTGTCGGTGAATGCCGAAATGATGACCTTCGCCCGCCTGCTGCAAGGCCTGGGCGGCGCCATGATGATGCCGGTCGGGCGCCTGGCCATCGTGCGCACTTTCCCGAAATCCGAATTGCTGGGGGCGATGAACTTCGTCATCATCCCGGCCCTCATCGGCCCGCTGCTGGGCCCGACCGTCGGCGGCCTGATGGTGCACTGGACCTCCTGGCGCGCGATCTTCTTCATCAACGTGCCCTTCGGCCTGATCGCCATGTACCTGGTCTGGCGCCACATGCCCGACTACCACGGCGACGAGCGCCGTCCGCTCGACGTGCTCGGCCTGATCCTGTTCAGCACCGGCACCGCGATCCTGTCCTGGCTGCTGGAAATCTTCGGCGAACACACGCTCAGCGGCGCCACGATGGCCCTGCTGCTGGTGGTATCGATCGGCCTGCTCGGCACCTACGCATTGCACGCCAGCCGCATCAAGTTCCCGCTGCTGCGCCTGACCCTGCTCAAGGTGCGTACCTTCCGCATTTCCGTCGTCGGCGGTTTCGTCACGCGCCTGGGCGTGGGCGGCCTGCCCTTCCTGCTGCCGCTGCTGTACCAGCTGGGCCTGGGCTTGCCGGCCTGGCAGTCGGGGCTGCTGATGATGCCGTCGGCCGCGGCGGCGATGGGCATGAAACTGATCGCACCCAAGGTGCTGGCGCGCTTCGGCTACCGCCAGGTGCTGGTGGCCAATACCCTGTGCATCGGCATCACGATCGCGCTGTTCGGACAGGTCGGGCCAAGCACGCCGCTGGCGGCCATCGTCTGCATCAGCCTGATGCAGGGCTTCTTTAACTCGCTGCAGTTTTCCAGCATGAACACGCTGGCCTATGCCGACATCGAAACCAGGGACTCGAGCATGGCGAGCACGATTGCCAGCTCCTTCCAGCAATTGTCGATGAGCTTTGGCCTGGCGGCCGGTTCGCTGGTGACGGCCTGGTTCCTGGGGCGCGTGCCGCAGACCAACCAGGTGCTGGTGACCGGCGCCCTGCACCACGCCTTCGATTTCCTGGCGGGGCTGACCGTGGTGTCAGCGATTATCTTCTGGCGCCTGCGCCGCGAGGACGGCGACAGCATCAGCCGCGGACGGGAAAAGGCGACCCAGGCCGAGCCGGTGGCCCAGCAGGCCTGAGCACCGGGGGTCAGGCGGCCCTGCTGACCAGGGTCGCAAACACGCGTTCGCGGTTGCTCATCACAAAGTTAACGAACATCGGCTCCTTGACGGCCAGCCGCAGCAAGCCCGGCAGCAACGGATAACAGAAGGTCGCCACCTTGCGCACCGCTTCGTCGTTGGCCAGCGCGGCACGCGCCGCCGCTTCGCCGCCACCCAGCAGGGGCAGCACGCTGCTCCTGTGCTTGTCGAGAATGTCGTTCATGGGCGCCATCAGTTTGCTGCCCAGGCCTGCCGCGTCGCTACCAGTCTGCATGGTGTTCTCCTCACGATAGAAGGTGGCTATCATCTCGCGGCGCTTCATGATCAGAGATGATTTTGAGCAACTAACACTCTCCTGCTAAGCTGCCTTCCGTTAGCTTTTACGCAACGCATGCATGTCAAGCTTGCCTAGAATAGCGGGCGGCCTTTGCCATGTTCCAAGGAGAACTTTCGCATGATAAGCACCCGTCTCGCCATTCTCGAACTCACCCACCGGCACCGGCTCGACGCGGCGACGCTCGGCGCGCTGTGGCGCATCGCCCGCCTCGGCCAGCCATCGCCGGAGCTGGACACCCTGCTGCGCCGCGCCGTCGGCATGCTGGCCGCGCTGCTTGCCGGCCTGGGCCTGATCTTCCTGGTCGCCGCCAACCTCGATGCGCTGGGGCGGCGTGAGAAATTTATCCTGCTCCAGTTGTGCGTGGGAGCGGCTTGCCTCGGTGCTGCCTTCCTGCCGCGCCTGCGTACCTCGCTGGCGCTGCTCGGACTGCTTGTCATCGGCGCGCTGTTTGCTTACTTTGGCCAGACCTACCAGACCGGCGCCGATCCCTGGCAACTGTTCGCGGTCTGGGCCGCCCTGGCGCTGCCGCTCGCGCTGGGCGCCCGCACCGACCTCGTCTGGAGCGCCTGGGTAATCGTCGCCATAACCGGGCTCACCGCCTGGGACGCCGCGCAGTCGGGATGGTGGCGCTTCGCCGGCCCCAACCTTGGCGCCCACATGCTGGTGGCGCTGCTGGCAAGCGCGCTTGCCGTGCTCATGAGCCAGCCGCTTGCCCGCTACAGCGGCGCCGGCAAGGTGGCATTCAACCTGGCCGTGCTGTTCGCAACCACCTCGCTGGGCAGCGTCGGCATGCTGGCCTTGTTTGCCTCAAGCAGCAGGGCCGCGCTGTACTATCTGCTGAGCCTGGGCCTGCTTGGCGTGGCGGCAGCCCTCCTGACCCGGCGCAGGCTTTTCGACGTGACCGCGCTCAGCGTGATTGCACTCGGCTTGATCATCCTGCTGATTGCCGGCCTGGTTCGGGTCATGACCATGGGTCGTGGCGGTGAAATCGGCATGCTGCTGGTCGCTGGCATTGCCACGGTTGGATTGATGGCCCTGGCAGTACGGGGCATTCTTGCGCTGATGCGCGAATACGGCAGCGGAGGCAAACCATGAGCAAGCATCTCGACAAGGTGTTGCGCGAAGCGG
>DAMABW010000229.1:0-7602 GCA_031999925.1 Massilia sp.
TTCTACTTTGCTAGAAGCGGACATTACTACTTTGCTCTAACACACCGTACGGTTGATGCCGCAGGCTATCGTTCAACGAATCGGACCACTGCCGGTCGAGGCGCTTCTTACTCCACCGACCACACGTACTGCACCGGTGCCCACGCCGCCTTCGGCTTGCCGTTCACCGTTGCCGGCGTAAAGGTGCACTTGGCAATCGCCACGCGCGCCGCTTCGTCCAGCGACGCATCCCCGCTCGACTTCATCACCTTCGAGTCCTGCACGCTGCCGTCAGTCTCGACCTTGAACTGCAAGGTCACCGTGCCCTGGAGCCGCTTGGCCAGTGCTTCGGCCGGGTACATCGGCTTGGCGCAGCTGTTGAACTGTGCGAGCGGCGGCGTGGTGACGGCGTCGGCCGCGCTGCCGGCCACCGGCGTCTGCGCGCAGCCGACCAGCAGGGTGGCGCTCAAGCCCAGCACGGGAATCGCCGCCTTCCAGTTCAGTGCCTGCATATCGGGACGGACCAGTCGTTTGATGCGTTGCATGAGATCTCCTCCATTGGCCGCCATGGCCAGTTTGTTGTTGGAGAACTGGAGTTTCTCCAGTTCGGAGAGCGCCAGGGCAAGGCGCCGCGGTTCGCCGATCCGGCGCGCGGCCAGGTCGTCGGCAATGTGTTCGCGCTCGACGCGGATGCGGTGCGAGATCCACCACACGGCCGGGTGGTAGAAGAGCAGGGTCTCGATCACGCTCTGCACCAGGTTGACCAGGTAGTCGCAGCGGCGCACGTGCGCCAGTTCATGCGCCAGCAGGGCTTCCAGCAGCTGCGGCGGCATGCCCGACACCAGGGGCGCCGGCACCAGCACCACCGGCTTCCACCAGCCGGCCGTGACCGGGCTGGCCAGGCCGTCGACCAGGCCGTCGACAATACGCAGGCGCACCGCACGGGCAATGCCGAAGCCGCGCGCCAGCGCGTCAAGGCGAGCCTGCCACTGCGCGTTGCCGGCCTCGCGGCGCGCCGTCCGCCCGATCCACAACAGGCCGGACACCATGCGCAGGGCCAGGGCTGCCGCGCAGAGCGCCCAGGCGCCGACCATCCAGGACAGGTTGCCCTGCAAGATATCGCGCCAGCTATCGGCTTGCGTCGCGCCGCCGGCCAGCAAGGGGCCGAGGGGCAGGGCGCCAGCGCCGGCATCCGCGCCATGCGACAGGCGCAGCACCAGCGTCGCGGCCGGCCACAACAAACACAGCAGCAGGCCGCTGCAGGCGACCAGGTAGCGCGTTTCGGCGCGCGCGTTGCGCAGGGCGAGCAGCAGCAGCGCGGTTTCGCAGCCGATCAGCGCACCCTGCCAGACGAAGTCGAGCAGCACCCAGCCGAGCTGGGAAACGAACATTGGCAGCGTCATTCCTTGTCCTCCTTCAGCAGCTTTTCGATCTCGGCACGTTCCTTCTTCGAGATGCCGCTTTTCAGCGCGGCCAGCACCAGGGCCTTGGCCGAGCCGGCAAAGGCGCGCTGCATCAGGTCCTTCAGCAAATTGGTCTGCAGCGAATCCTGCGGCTGGGCCGGCGCGTACACGTGCGAACGCTCGCTTTCGTCGCGGATCAGCAGGCCCTTGGTGTGCATGATCTGCATCAGGCGCAGCACGGTGGCGTAGGTAACGTCGGGCCGGGTCTTCTGCATGCTTTCATGCACCTGGCGCGCGGTGGCGGCGCCGAGCGGCCACAGCACCTGCAAGAGGTCGAGTTCGGCCGCGGTCGGCTTGGGGAGGTCGGATGGGGTGGGCATTGCGCTTCCTTGGATGACGGTCGGGTCCAGAATAGCTTGTCTAGAAATCTTTGTCTATGTGATTCGAATAGTGCGCGAAATAAGTAGACATAGATGTCTACATTAACCTATGCTGGCAGCACTCGACCACCCTGGAGACCCCATGCTGAAACGCCTTGCCCTCGCCGTTGCCATCGCCACGCTGCCGCTCGCCGCCGCCGCTTCGCCCCTGCCGGGCTATCCTTTCGTGCACGTGAGTGCCGACGCCTCGGTGTACCGCGTACCCGACATCGGCGCCATCGACTTCGAAATCCTGGTAGCCGGCGCCGACCCGCAAGCCGCGCGCACCACGGTCGAGACCCGCATCGCCGAGGTGCGCGCGCTGCTGCAGGCGCAGGGCGTGCCTTTGGAGGACATGGAAACGCGCGACGTGCGCAAGGAGCAGAAGAAGGACGCGTTGCCGGACGCACCCGTGTACGAGCTGCGCTCCAGCGTCCACATCAACATGCGCGATCTGTCGAAGTGGGGCGCCGTGGTCGCGCCCCTGCTCGACATGCCGAACCTGGGCAGCTTCGCCACCTCCTTCGACTCCAGCACCCGCGAGGAGGTCGAGGCCGAGCTGATGGCGAATGCCTTGCGCGAAGCGCGCCGTCGCGCCGAGATCATCGCCAAGGGTGCGCGCCGCAAGCTCGGCGCCGTCACCGCCGTCACGCCGGCCGGGGTGAAGAACGTCGGCTATTCGATGGGACTGCTGCGCGAGGATTTCAGTTCGCGCCGCGGCGCCGGGGCGGAGGTGGCGCGGAGCGACTTCCTCGCCATCGAAGCGCTGAAGCTGATGCAGCCGGTCGACGTGGTGTTCAGGCTCGAATGAGGCGTCAGCGCTTCAGTACATTCAGCACCGCCAGGCTCATCGCCTGGGCAGCGGTCTTGATCGACGGTTCCGGCACCGGCGCGTAGAACGGCGAGTGGTTGAAGGCGATCGGCTTGCCGCCCTCGCGTGCGGCTTCGGCCACGTCCTTGGCGTCGTACACGCCGGTGAAGAAGAACACCGACGGCACGCCCTGGTCGACGAACTGGGAAAAGTCTTCGCTGGCGGTCATGGCAGGCATGCGCTGGGCGTTGGCGTCGCCGAAGGCATCCTTGAACACCGGCTCCAGTTGCTGCACCAGCGCCTCGCTGTTGACAATCGCCGTGCCGCCCGGGATCAGCTCGACCTGCGGCGCCGGCGCGTTCGCCATTGCCGCCGAGGCCAGGGCGATGCGCTTCACGCCGTCGAGCAGCTTTGCGCGCACCGCCGGGCTGTAGGAGCGGATCGTGCCGCGCACCTGCACGCTGTCGGGGATGATGTTGCCGACCGTGCCGCCGTTGATGGCGCCGATGGTCACCACACCGAACTCCTTCGGGTCCTTTTCGCGGCTGACCACGGTCTGCACGTCGGTGACGAAACGCGCGGCAATCGCGATCGGGTCGACCGCCTTGTCCGGCGCCGAGCCGTGGCCGCCGCGGCCCTTGAACACGATCTCGATCGCATCCGAGTTCGACGACACCGCGCCGACGTTGTAGCCGACCGTGCCGTGGGCCAGCGGCCAGGAGTGCAGGGCGAACGCATAATCCGGTTTGGCGAAGCGCGTGAACAGGCCGTCGGCCAGCATCGCCTTCGCGCCCGATACGGTTTCCTCGGCCGGCTGCGCCACGAACATCAGCGTGCCGCTCCACTGCGACTTCATGCCCACCAGGGTGCGCGCCGTGGCCAGCCAGGAAGTCATATGGATGTCGTGGCCGCAGCTGTGGGCGGTGAAGCTTTCGCGGCCCTCGCTGGTGGCCTTTGCGCGGCTGGCATAGGGCAGGCCGGACTTTTCTTCCATCGGCAGGCCATCGAGTTCGGTGCGCACCATCACGGTCGGGCCGGGGCCGTTCTTGTAGATCGCCACGACACCGGTCTTGCCGACCTTTTCGGTCACCGTGAAGCCGAGCTTGCGCATTTCCGCCGCCAGCTTGCCGGCCGTGCGGGTTTCCTGGAACGCCAGTTCCGGGTGTGCGTGCAGGTCCTTGTAGATGCCTTCCAGCGCCGGCTAGGCGCTGTTCACGCTGGTGGCAACCTGGGTTTTCATGGCGGCAGGGAGCTGGGCCTGGGCGGGGAGGGAAAGGGCGAAGGTAGCGGCGAGCGCGGCGGCGAGAGGCAGGCGAGGGATCACGGTGATTTCCTTATCGATGGAAACGGCTGAGGTTTCCAAAATGATACATCTTCCGTGTACGGAATGAGCAGGAGTGACAAAAAGTCTAGCGTGCCGCGTACCGGCAAGAATGTCTTTAATATAAGCCCCGTGCTGCGCTGCCGCAGGCAGCGCCACGTCAATACGAACCCCTAGCCCCTGGAAGGACTCCCATGGACGACCCAATCGACACCAATATCGCGCGGCGCAATGTGCTGAAGACCGGCGCGCTGGCGGCCACCGCCACCGCCGTGCCCCTCAGCGCCATGGCCCAGGCGCCGAACGCCGGGACCAGCCAGGCGCCCGCTGCGCCGGCGAGCGCACCCGTGACCTCGAAAGTAACCTTGCGCGTGAACGGCAAGCAGCACGCACTGACCGTCGACACCCGCACCTCGCTGCTCGACGTGCTGCGCGAGAACCTGCACCTGACCGGCACCAAGAAAGGTTGCGACCAGGGCCAGTGCGGCGCCTGCACCGTCATCCTCGACGGCCGCCGCATCAATTCCTGCCTCAGCCTGGCCATCATGCACGACGGCTCGGAAGTGACCACCATCGAAGGCCTGGGCCAGCCCGGCAAGCTGCATCCGATGCAAGCCGCTTTCGTGAAGCACGACGGCTACCAGTGCGGCTACTGTACCCCGGGGCAGATCTGTTCGGCCGTGTCGGTGCTCGATGAAATCCGCCAGGGCGTGCCGAGCCATGTGACGGCCGACCTGAACCAGAAGCCGCTGCTGTCGATCGACGAGATCCGCGAGCGCATGAGCGGCAACATCTGTCGATGTGGCGCTTACTCGAACATCGTCGAGGCGATCACCGAAGTCGCGGGAGGAAAAGCATGAGGGCCTTTACCTACCAGCGCGTGAGCACCCCGGCCGAAGCCGCGCAGGCCGCCGAACGCAATCCGGGCTCGCGCTTCATCGCCGGCGGCACCAACCTGCTCGACCTGATGAAGCTCGAGATCGAAACCCCGACCCACCTGATCGACGTGAACCACCTCGGCCTGAACAAGATCGAGGCGACGAAGGAAGGCGGCCTGCGCATCGGCGCCCAGGTGCTGAACGTCGACCTGGCGAGTGACGCCCGCATCCGCCGCGACTACGCCGTGCTGTCGCGCGCGCTGCTGGCCGGCGCCTCGGCCCAGTTGCGCAACAAGGCGACCACCGCCGGCAACCTGCTGCAGCGCACCCGATGCCCCTACTTCTACGACACGGCGCAACCCTGCAACAAGCGCGTCCCGGGCAGCGGCTGCTCGGCCATCGGCGGCTATACCCGGAACCACGCGATCGTCGGCCACAGCGACGCCTGCATCGCCACCCATCCGAGCGACATGGCGGTGGCCATGCAGTTGCTCGACGCCGGCGTCGAAACCGTGCGCGCCGACGGCAGCATGCGCACCATCCCGATTGCCGATTTCTACCGCCTGCCGGGCAATACGCCGCACATCGAGAATTCGCTGATGGCCGGTGAACTGATCACGGCCGTGACCCTGCCGCGTCCACTCGGCGGCCGTCACTTCTACCGCAAGGTGCGCGACCGTGCGTCCTACGCGTTTGCCCTGGTCTCGGTGGCCGCCGTCGTGCAGCCGGACGGCAGCGGGCGCGTGGCGCTGGGCGGCGTCGCGCATAAACCCTGGCGCGTGCCGGGCGCGGACAGCAGCATGCCGGGCGGCGCGAATGCCGTCGTCGAACGCCTGCTGGCCGGCGCCAAGCCGACCGCCGACAACGCCTTCAAGGTCACCCTGGTCCAGCGCACCCTGGAATCGGTGCTGGCGGAAGCGAAGAAAGGATAATCATGAAATTCGATACCCCCGCCACCACCAACCCGATCGACCAGTTGAAGGTGGTCGGCAAACCCGTGGACCGCATCGACGGTCCGATGAAAACCACCGGCACCGCGCGCTACGCCTACGAGCAGCACGAGGCCGCGCCGAACGCCGCCTATGGCTACGTGGTCGGCGCGACGATTGCCAAGGGCCGCATCGCGTCGATGGAACTCGATGCCGCGCGCCGCTCGCCGGGCGTGCTCGCCATTGTCACCGCGCAGAACGCCGGCAAGCTGGAGAAGGGCGACTACAACACGGCAAAACTGCTGGCCGGACCGGATGTGCAGCACTACCACCAGGCCGTGGCCGTGGTGGTGGCCGAGACCTTCGAGCAGGCGCGCGCCGCTGCCCACCTGGTCAAGGTGAACTACACCGAGCAGAAGGGCGAGTTCGACCTGGAGAAGGCCAAGGGCAAGGCGCAACTGCCGAAGAAGGAAGACAAGCCGGAATCCAAGATCGGCAACTTCGACAGCGGCTTCGCCAGCGCGCCGGTGAAGCTCGACGCCAACTACACCACACCCGACCAGTCGCATGCGATGATGGAGCCGCATGCCTCGATCGCGTCCTGGGACAACGGCAAGCTGACCCTGTGGACCTCGAACCAGATGATCCACTGGGGTACCAAGGACATGGCCAAGACGCTCGGCATCCCGGTCGAGAACGTGCGCCTGATCTCGCCTTTCATCGGCGGCGGCTTCGGCGGCAAGCTGTTCCTGCGTTCGGAAGCGCTGCTGGCGGCGCTCGGTGCGCGCGAAGCCAAGCGTCCGGTGAAGGTGAACCTGCAGCGCGCGCTCATGTTCAACAACACCACGCACCGCCCGGCCACCATCCAGCGCATCCGCATCGGCGCCACCCGCGAAGGCCGCATCACGGCGATCGCGCACGAAAGCTGGTCCGGCGATTTGCCGGGCGGGCAGCCGGAAACGGCAGTCCAGCAAACGCGCCTGCTGTACGCCGGCGCGCACCGCCTGACGCGCCTGAAGCTGGCCGTGCTCGACCTCCCCGAGGGCAATGCGATGCGCGCCCCGGGCGAAGCGCCGGGCATGATGGCGCTGGAAATCGCCATCGACGAGATGGCCGAGAAGCTCAAGATGGACCCGGTGATGTTCCGCATCATCAACGACACCACCAGCGATCCGGAAAAGCCGGGCCGCAAATTCTCGCAGCGCCGTTTCGTCGAGTGCATGCGCCAGGGCGCCGAGCGCTTCGGCTGGAACAAGCGCCAGGCCCAGCCCGGCAAGGTGCGCGACGGCCGCTGGCTGGTGGGCATGGGCGTGGCCTCGGCCTTCCGCAACAACATGGTGATGAAGTCGGCGGCGCGCGTGCGGCTGGATAAGAACGGCATCGTCACCGTGGAAACCGACATGACCGACATCGGCACCGGCAGCTACACCATCATCGCGCAGACCGCGGCCGAGATGATGGGCGTGCCGCTGTCGAACGTGGTGGTCAAGCTGGGCGACTCGACCTTCCCGGTGTCCGCCGGTTCGGGCGGGCAGTGGGGCGGCAACAGCTCGACCGCCGGCGTGTACGCGGCCTGCGTCAAGCTGCGCGAAGCGGTGGCGGCGAAGCTGGGGCTGGATGCGGCGACGGCCGAATTCGCGGATGGCAGCGTGCGTGCCGGTGGCCGCTCGATGTCGCTGCGCCAGGCCGCCGATGCCGGCGAACTGGTGGGCGAAGACACCATGGAGTACGGCGACCTGGACAAGAAATTCCAGCAGTCGACCTTCGGCGCCCACTTCGTCGAAGTCGGCGTGGACGTGGCTACCTGCGAGGTGCGCGTGCGGCGCATGCTGGCCGTGTGCGCGGCGGGCCGTATCCTGAAC
>DAMABW010000230.1:0-7580 GCA_031999925.1 Massilia sp.
GCCGGCATCACCCAGGACAACCTGGCGATGCGCATGAAAGACGAGGAGTGGGACAGCGTCATCACCACCAACCTCACCGCCGTCGGCCGCCTGTCGCGCCTGGTACTGCGCGGCATGATGAAGGCCAAGGCCGGCCGCATCATCAACATCACCTCGGTGGTCGGTTCCGCCGGCAACCCGGGCCAGATGAACTACGCCGCCGCCAAGGCCGGCGTGGCCGGCATGACCCGCGCCCTGGCGCGCGAGATCGGCAGCCGCAACATCACCGTCAATTGCGTGGCGCCCGGTTTCATCGATACCGACATGACCAAGGGCCTGGGCGATAGCCAGCACGAAGCGCTGCTCACGCAGATCCCGCTCGGCCGCCTCGGCCAGCCGGAAGACATCGCGAACGCGGTGGCCTTCCTGGCCGGTCCAACCGCTGCCTATGTCACCGGCACGACCCTGCACGTGAACGGCGGCATGTACATGAATTGATGCGGAAAGTGCCGGGCGAAGCGATATATATTGTTTCGGTCGATTTGAAACCCGGCGAATTCTCATCTTTTAGCAGGAGTTTCGGCTGAATTAGCGTCAGACGCCGAAAATAGTTTTTCGGCGCGCAAACCTGATAAAATGCGCGCACTTTCCGCAACACATACCTAATGGAGCCATAACATGTCGGATATCGAACAACGCGTTAAAAAAATCGTCGCTGAGCAACTGGGTGTTGCAGAAGCCGACATCAAAATCGAGTCCTCGTTCGTTGACGACCTCGGCGCAGATTCCCTGGACACCGTTGAACTGGTGATGGCCCTGGAAGACGAGTTCGAAATGGAAATCCCTGACGAGCAGGCTGAGAAAATCACCACCGTCAAGCAAGCCATCGACTACGCAACCGCGCACGTCAAGGCCTAAGCTGTTTTAAGTTTTCGGGAGAATCGCTTGAGTCGTTCACGCAACCGCCGCGTCGTCATTACCGGCCTGGGCTGCGTTTCACCTATCGGCAACACCGTTGCCGAAGCGTGGAGCGCGGCACTGGAAGGCAAGTCAGGCATTGCCAACATCACCAGGTTCAATGCCGAGCCGTTTTCGACCCGTTTCGCGGGTGAGGTGAAGAACTTCAACATCGAAGATTACCTGCCGGGCAAGGAAGGCCGTCACATGGATACCTTTATCCATTACGGCATGGCAGCCAGCATCCAGGCCCTGCAGGATTCGGGAATTCAGGTAACCGAGGAAAACGCCGACCGTATCGGCGCCATCGTCGGTTCGGGAATCGGCGGTCTGCCGATGATCGAAGCCACCAAGGAAGAATACGACAGCCGCGGTCCGCGCCGTATTTCGCCATTCTTCGTGCCGGCCTCGATCATCAACATGATCTCGGGCGACCTCTCGATCAAATTCGGGTTGCGCGGGCCGAACCTGGCCATCGTGACCGCCTGCACCACCGGCCTGCATTGCATCGGCGCGGCGGGCCGCCTGATCGAGTACGGCGACGCCGACGTCATGGTGGCCGGCGGTGCCGAGTCGACCATTTCGCCGCTGGGCCTGGGCGGTTTCGCCTCGGCACGCGCACTGTCATCGCGCAACGACGATCCGGCCACGGCTTCGCGTCCATGGGACCGCGACCGCGACGGCTTCGTGCTGGGCGAGGGTGCGGGCGTGCTGGTGCTGGAAGAATACGAGCATGCGAAAGCGCGCGGCGCCAAGATCTACGCCGAGCTGCTCGGCTTCGGCATGAGCGCCGATGCGAACCACATCACGGCCCCGGTTGAAGACGGTAGCGGCGCCAGCCGTTGCATGGTCTCGGCGCTGGCGAATGCCGGCCTGAACCCGGACCAGGTGGATTACATCAATGCGCACGGCACCTCGACGCCGCTGGGCGACCTGGCCGAAGTGCAGGGCATCAAGCGCACCTTCGGCGACCACGCCCACAAGCTGGTCGTCAACTCGACCAAGTCGATGACCGGCCACCTGCTGGGCGGCGCCGGCGGCCTCGAGTCGGTGTTCACGGTGCTGGCGATCCACAACCAGGTCTCGCCGCCGACTATCAACCTGTTCAACCAGGACCCGGCCTGCGATCTCGATTTCGTGGCGAACACCGCCCGCGACATGACGATCAACTACGCCGTGAAGAACAACTTCGGTTTCGGCGGTACCAACGGTACCCTGATCTTCGCCAAAGTCTGAACCTGCCGCGCCCGCTCCTGTCTAACGGAGCGGGCGCCTGACCCTGCCGCACCCCGCGCGCGGCAGGCGTTCCGTTTTACCTTTTCCCCATTCATGTCCTCGATCGCCGTCAGTGCGCTCGTTGTCCCGTCGCGCCGGCTGCGTATTGCCGTCGCGTTGTATGCGCTCGCCAATCTCGGCGCAGCCTGGGTTTGCCTTGCCATATTGCCGGAACGATTTGTTTTTTCTGTCATTTGCGCATTGTTTTTCCTCATCGCAGCGCTCTTCTTGCTGCACGGATGCACCCGCCTCGATAAGACGCACCGGATTGATGTATCTGGAACCGGCGCCCTGCGCCTGACGGTACAACAGGAGGTGGGAACCGGCCCTGCGGCCGCCACCGACATCGCCGTCAGCTTGTTGCCTGGGAGCCTGTTATGGCCGCAACTGATGCTGTTGCGTCTCGGCGATGCCGGCGGCGCCGCCTACACCGTGGCGGTGCTGCGCGACAGCCTGGGTCCCACCGAATACCGGCGCCTGCGCGTCGCGCTCGGCACCCTCGATGGGGCGGCGGCGCGTGCGGCAGGAAGCATTGAAAAACTTTGAACTTATTGCAGCGGGCCAACTCTTAAGCGTGAGGGGTCGTGCGTCAGCGTGGCAGGGCCGGCTTCATGCGTGCCTCCGCCGACTCGGACTCCCCCGCCTGCTGGGGCAAACAGGACAACCAGTGACAACAGAACGCGAGGGTGATCAACTGCTGGTCGAACGCGTCCAGGCCGGTGACCGGCAGGCGTTCGATTTGTTGGTAGCAAAATATCAGCGCCGGCTGATGCGGCTCGTGTTGCGCCTCGTGCACGACCCGGCCGAAGCCGAAGACGTGGTGCAGGAAACCTTTATCAAGGCCTTCCGCGCATTGCGCCACTTCCGCGGCGAGTCGGCGTTTTATACCTGGCTGTATCGAATAGGCATCAACACGGCAAAGAATTATCTCGTCACACAGGGCAGGCGCGCGCCGACCTCGACCGAGGCAGATACGGAACGTGCTGAAGCGTTTGACGATGCGGACAGCTTGCGCGACATTAACCCACCTGAGTCCGTGTTAGCGAGCAAGCAGATCGCCTACACGGTCAATGCCGCGATGGAAGCGCTGCCGCTGGAACTGCGAACGGCGATTGTCCTGCGCGAAATTGAGGGTTTGAGCTACGAAGAAATCTCTGAAGTGATGGCCTGTCCGATCGGCACGGTGCGCAGCCGGATATTCCGCGCGCGCGAAGTCATCGCCGAGAAATTGAAGCCTTTGCTTGATATTTCAGGCGATAAGCGTCGGTAGCGATGATCGCACCATAACCTGTATAACCTTTATTGATCACACTACCGTGATGGAATGACCGATGGATACGAACAAAAAAAACCGCGAACACATCTCCGCGCTGGGCGACGATGCGTTGCCGGCGGACGATCTCGAGCTTGCAGGCCTGGCCCTGCGCACGCCGGACGGCGCCGGAGCGTGGGAAGTCTACCACTTGATCGGCGACGTGCTGCGCACGCTTGAAACGCCGCCGCTGTCGCCGGGTTTCTCGAGCCGCCTGGCCGCGCGCCTGGCCGCCGAACCGCTGCACGCGCGCCGCAGTTCCGGTGCCGATCACGAGGCGCTCAAGCCGGCGGCGCTGGCGGTCTCCGCACCGTCGACCTGACATCCCGGCCGCCGCCCGGCGGCCCACCCGCCGCAGCGCCGGACGATCCCGGCGCCGTGGTCCTTCGGCGTCGCTTCCCTGCGCCGGCCGTCCCGCTTTCCCGCACAGCGGCCTGCGCGACAAGGGGTCCGGATTTGGCTTACCATAACGTCAATTCCTGACCTGAGCCCCCACTCCCATGACAAGCAAACCCCTTCGCGTTGTCCTGTCGGCACTGATGATGGCCTGTGCCGGCCTGTCCGTTAGCAATACGGCCCTGGCCGCCGCCCCGGTGCCGACCCCGGTCGTGACCGGCCTGCCCGATTTTTCCGACCTGATCGACAAGGCGGGGCCCGCGGTCGTGAACATCCGCACCACCGAAAAAGTACGCCTGGGGCAGGGCGGGCCTGGCGAAGAGGAGATGCAGGAATTCCTGCGCCGTTTCTTCGGCCAGCCGATCCCGCGCCGCCGCGCACCCCAGCAGCAGCCGCAGGAAGAACAGGTCGAGCGCGGCGTCGGTTCCGGCTTCATCATTTCCGACGACGGCTATGTGCTGACCAATGCCCACGTGGTCGAAGGCGCCGACGAAGTCACCGTCACGCTCACCGATCGCCGCGAATTCAAGGCCAAGGTGCTCGGCGCCGACCGCCGCTCCGACGTCGCCCTGCTGAAGGTGGGCGCCACCAACCTGCCTTACCTGCGCACCGGCGACTCGAGCAAGATCCGCGTCGGCGAATGGGTGATCGCCATCGGCTCTCCCTTCAACCTCGATAACACCGTTACCGCCGGCATCATCTCGGCCAAGTCGCGCGACACCGGCGAATACCTGCCGCTGATCCAGAGCGACGTGGCGGTCAATCCCGGCAACTCGGGCGGCCCACTGATCAATATGCGCGGCGAAGTGATCGGCATCAACTCGCAGATCGCCACCCTGTCCGGCGCCTACAACGGTATCTCGTTCGCGGTCCCGATCGACGAAGTCATGCGCGTGGCCGACCAGTTGAAGAAAACCGGCCGCGTCACGCGCGGGCGCCTGGGCGTGCAGATCAGCGAAGTCACGCGCGACGTCGCTGAATCGATCGGCCTGGGCAAGGCGCGCGGGGCCGAGGTCTCGATGGTCGAGCCGGGTGGTCCGGCCGAGAAGGGCGGCGTCAAGGTCGGCGACATCATCCTGAAATTTAACGGTCAGGCAATCGACACCACGCGTGACCTGCCGCGCCTGGTCGGCGCCACAAAAGTCGGCACCAAGGCCAACGTCACCGTCTGGCGCCGCGGCGCCCAGCTCGACGTGCCGGTGACCATCGTCGAACTCGAGGACGAGAAGACCGCCTCCACGAAACCGACACCGAACAAGCCGGCGCCGGGTCCGGCCCCGAACGCGCTCGGCCTGCACGTATCGAACCTGACGCCTGAGCAGCGCCGCGAACTGCGCATCGAAGGCGGCGTGCTGGTCGATTCGAGCGAGGGCAGGGCGGCCACTGCCGGCGTGCGACCGGGCGACCTGATCCTGCAGATGAACAATGTCGAAATCAAGGATGCGGCCCAGTTCAATGCGCTGGCCGGCAAGCTCGATCCGAAGAAGAGCGTGGCGGTGCTGGTGCGGCGCGAGAACGTCACCCAGTACCTGGTCGTGAAGCCGGCGGCGGCGAAGTGATGCGTTTCACCTTGTACTCGCGCAGTTGGTGTCACCTGTGCGAGGACATGCTGGCCGCCCTGCGCGCGCTGGAGCAGCCCGGCCAAAGCTTCGAGATCGAAGTGATCGATGTCGATGCCGACCCGGCGCTGGAGGCGCGTTTCAACGAATTGGTGCCGGTGCTGTATGGCGACCTGGCCGAACCCGAGCTGTGCCATTACTTCCTCAACGAAGCCGCGGTGCGGGCTTATATCGAGCGTAAAGCAGCGCTGGCGGCGTGACCCGTAGGGTGGGCACCCCGTGCCCACGAGAACGTGTGCAAGTTGTTGGCTGACAATCGCGGCGATGCGGGAATCGGCACGCGCAAGCGTTCGCGGATCATCCCGAACGCCGCTGCGGCTACGCTGCTTTTCGGGTGCAAACCGCGCTATCGTAACGTCCGCTTTCGCGTGGGCACGGGGTGCCCACCCTACGATCATTGCCACCGGCTCCGATTGCCATGCCCATCCTCGGCCTCTCCAATGCCAAATTCCCTCACAAACCGGGCTTTCTACCCTGAAATCCGGTAAAATGCCCCGTTTGGAAAAGCTTCTGTCGATAGCACATCAGCTTCTCATGTTGCGATTAGTAGCGATAAGGCGCTCGCCTGAGGACGGACCAGTCCGCACGGGGCGCTTTTTTCGTATTGCGCTGGCATCATCGCGGCGCCGGTTTCCGTCTGGGTACCTGCCTCGCCTTTTTTGGTTTTGAGCTTTGTTAATGAACAACATACGTAACTTCTCCATCATCGCCCACATCGACCACGGTAAATCGACCCTGGCCGACCGCATCATCCAGTTGTGCGGCGGCCTGTCGGACCGCGAGATGGACGCGCAGGTGCTCGACTCGATGGACCTGGAGCGCGAGCGCGGCATTACCATCAAGGCGCAGACCGCGGCCCTGCAATACAAGGCGCGCGACGGCCAGACCTATAACCTGAACCTGATCGACACTCCCGGCCACGTCGACTTCAGCTACGAAGTCTCGCGCTCGCTGTCCGCCTGCGAAGGCGCGCTGCTGGTGGTCGACGCCTCGCAGGGCGTGGAAGCGCAGACGGTCGCCAACTGCTACACCGCGCTGGATCTCGGCGTGGAAGTCGTGCCGATCCTGAACAAGATCGACTTGCCGCACGCCGACCCCGACAACGCCAAGAAGGAAATCGAGGACGTCATCGGCATCGACGCCAGCGACGCCACGGTGTGCTCGGCCAAGACCGGCCTCGGCGTGGAAGACGTGCTGGAAACCCTGATCGCCAAGGTGCCGCCTCCGCAAGGCGACCCGGACGCGCCGCTACAGGCCCTGATCGTCGACTCCTGGTACGACCCGTATGTCGGCGTCGTAATGCTGGTGCGCGTGGTGAATGGCACCCTGCGTCCGAAAGACAAGATCCTGCTGATGGCCACCGACTCGGTGAACCTGGTGGAAAACATCGGCGTCTTCACGCCGCGCTCGGTGTCGCTGCCGCAACTGACCGCAGGTCAGGTGGGCTTCATCATCGCCGGCATCAAGGAACTGACCGCCGCGAAAGTGGGCGACACCGTGACCCTGGCCAACAAGCCGGCCGCGGCGCCGCTGCCGGGCTTCAAGGAAGTGCAGCCGCAGGTGTTCGCCGGTTTGTTCCCGGTGGAAGCGAACCAGTACGACGCCCTGCGCGACTCGCTGGAAAAGCTGAAGCTGAACGACGCCGCCCTGATGTACGAGCCGGAAGTGTCGCAGGCGCTGGGCTTCGGCTTCCGCTGCGGCTTCCTCGGCCTGCTGCACATGGAAATCGTGCAGGAGCGCCTGGAGCGCGAATTCGACATGGACCTGATCACCACGGCCCCGACCGTGGTGTACGAGGTCGAGATGCGCGACGGTTCGGTCATCCGCGTCGACAACCCGTCGAAGATGCCGGAACCGTCGAAGATCAACGAAGTGCGCGAGCCGATCGTCCACGTCAACCTCTACATGCCGCAAGAATATGTCGGCTCGGTGATGACGCTGTGTAACGGCAAGCGCGGCGTGCAGATGGACATGAGCTACCACGGCCGCCAGGTGAAGCTGCAATACGAAATCCCGATGGCGGAAATCGTGCTCGACTTCTT
>DAMABW010000231.1:0-7559 GCA_031999925.1 Massilia sp.
AGCCTTCCACGTTGGCGTTGGTGATGTTGTGGCCGGTCGTGGCAAGTGCGGTTTGCGCCGCGTACAGGCCAGTTTTGCCGATGCTAAGGA
Organism: Massilia sp.; assembly: GCA_031999925.1. Classification (GTDB taxonomy): domain Bacteria; phylum Pseudomonadota; class Gammaproteobacteria; order Burkholderiales; family Burkholderiaceae_D; genus Telluria. The sequence continues at coordinate 91 of DAMABW010000231.1, forward strand.
GGTTTCCGGACATGACGTTTTCTCTATGTGCTGAGTTCTTCTACGGCAGCGTTTCTCAAAACTTGAGCGCGAATTTCGCCGAATTTGCCGATCTCGATGACCAATCTTTATGCCAAGGAGTTCTTGATGATCTTCGACAGCTTGTGGCCGTAGTTCGGGTCGGTCGCGTAACCGGCGCGCTGCAGGCCGTGGGCGAACGCCGATGCATCGCCGTTGCTGTTGATGACCTTTTCGTAACGTGGATTGTTCGCCAACATGCGGGCGTAATCCTTGAACGAATCGGCCGGCGTGTCGTAGGCGCGGAACTTTTCCACGCGGCGGTGGGCAACGCCGTTCACGTATTCGGTAGTCACGGCGGTGGCAACCTTGCCTTTCCAGCCAGGGCCGGCCTTGATGCCGAACAGGTTGTTGCTGTTGGTGCCGTCGGCATTGCGGATCATGCGCTTGCCCCAGCCGGTTTCCAGCGCGGCCTGGCCCAGCATGAACTTGGCCGGCACGCCGGTGACTTCTTCGGCCGCGGCCGCGTGGGCGCCCAGCTTTTCCTGGAATGCCTGCACGTGCGGCGCCTGGGTACGGCCGCTGGCGCTGATGCCCTGGGTCTGCAGGCCGGCATCCAGGCCTTCCTTCAGCGGACCGGTGCGCGGCTTGAGCGGAATCTCGAGCGCGGCGGCCACGCCGTCGCGGCCAACGGCGGTCGAGGCTTCGCTGCCGATGGCCAGCGCCTTGGCGTCGGTCTGCACCGACAGTTGGCGGGTCAGCACGTCTGCCAGGCCCATGCCGCGCTTGGCCAGGTTCTGGCTCAGCTGCTGGTCGAGCATCGAGGTGAACATCTTGGTCTGCTGGTTGTCGGTCATCCCATCCTGCGGCGTGGCGTCGCGCATGCTCTTCATCATCTGGTTGATGAACATGGCTTCGAACTGGGTCGCCGCGCCCTTCAGGGCCTCCGGCGAACCGGCCTTGGCCGATTGCTTGAGCGAGCCGAGGCTTTGCGCGTCGAGCGCGAACTTGTTGCTCAGGTCGTTCGTGGATGGGCTGTTACCGATCATGGTGCGTCCTTAGATGATCTCGAGTTCGGCGCGCAGCGAACCTGCGGCTTTCAGGGCCTGCAGGATGGCCAGCAGGTCTTGCGGCGAAGCGCCGATCGAATTCATGGCCTTCACGACTTCCGCCAACGACGCGCCGCCTTTCACCAGCAGCACCTTGCCCGGGTCCTTCTTGATTTCCACCGATGGCGTGGTCGTCACCGCGGTCTGGCCGCGCGAACCCGGCGCCGGCTGGCTGACGTTGGTATCGGCGCCGATCGTCACCGACAGGTTGCCGTGCGAAATCGCGCAGGTGTCGAGCGTCACGGACTGGTTCATCACCACCGAACCGGTGCGGGCGTTCAGGATCACTTTCGCCGCGGCGGCAGCCGGCTTGACGTCGATGTTTTCCAGCAGGCCGATGAAGCTGACGCGGGCATCCGACGAGGCCGGAGTGCGCACGCGGATCACGCGGCCGTCGAGGGCGGTGGCGGTGCCGGCGCCGAACTGGTTGTTCACGGCCTCGACCACGCGGCTGGCGGTGGCGAAGTCGGTGTTGTTCAGCTCCAGGCGGATCTGGTTGTTTTCGCCCAGGTTCGAGGCGACCGCGCGCTCGACGGTGGCGCCGGCCGAGATCTTGCCGACCGACAGGTGATTGACCTGGGTCTGCGCACCGCCGCCACCGGCGGAAGCGCCGACGCCGCCGACCAGCACGTTACCTTGCGCCATGGCGTACACCTGGCCATCGGCGCCGTGCAGCGGGGTCATCAGGAGCGTACCGCCGCGCAGGCTTTTCGCGTTACCGATCGACGACACGGTGATGTCGATGTTCTGGCCTGGCTGGGCAAAGGCCGGCAGCGAGGTCGTGACCATCACGGCGGCGACGTTCTTCAGCTGCAGCTGGCCGGTCGGCGGCAGGTTCACGCCCTTCTGCTGCAGCATGGCGATGATCGACTGCACGGTGAACGGGGTCTGGCTGGTCTGGTCGCCGGTGCCGTCCAGGCCCACCACCAGGCCATAGCCCGACAGCTGGTTCTGGCGCACGCCGGCGATGCTGGTCATGTCCTTCAGGCGCTCGGCCTGGGCAGCCAGCGGCGCAGTGACAGTCAGGGCAGCGCACAGCGCCAGCAGCGGGAATTTCAAACGCATGATCACTCCGGAATCAGGATAGGGCTTTTAGAACGGCAGCAACGACTGGAAGAAGCGCGACATCATCGAGTTCATCTCGGCGCGGTCGAGCTGGCTGCTGGTGCGGTATTCCACACGCGCATCGGCCACCACGGTCGACGACACGACGTTGCCGTTCTGGATGGTGTCGGGGCTGACCATGCCCGAGAAGCGGATGAACTCGATGCCCTTGTTCATCGCCACCTGCTTTTCGCCGGCCACGATCAGGTTGCCGTTCGACAGGACTTCGGTGACGGTCACGCCGATGGTGCCGGTGAAGGCATTGCTGGCGCTCTGGTTGTCGCCGTCCGAGAACTTGGTGCTGCCTTCGGCGGCCACGTTGGCGCCCAGTTTCGACTGGATCACGCCCGGCAGGCCGAAGCTGGCGCTGCCCGACTTGTTGCCCGAGCTGGTGCCGGCCTTGTTGGCCGAGGTCTTTTCGACGATGTTGATGGTCAACAAATCGCCGATCTGGCGTGCACGGCGGTCTTCGAACATCGGGCGGTAGCGCGCGGCGTTGTAGATCGCGCCGTCGGTCGGCGGCGCCACTTCGGCCAGGGCCGGACGCGCGCTGCGCGTTTCCTGCACGATCGAGGTCGGGGTGGTGCCGCAGCCGGCGATGACAACAGACAGCGTAGCGATAAAAGCGAGCTTTTTCATGGGTTCCGAAAGTAGGTTCAGACGAAAACGAATTAGAGCTGGGACAGTTTTTGCAGCATCTGGTCGGACGTCGTGATCGCCTTGCTGTTGATCTCGTAGGCCCGCTGGGTCTGGATCATGTTGACCATTTCCTCGACCACGTTCACGTTCGAGGTTTCCACGTAACCCTGCATGATCACGCCGGCGCCGTTGGTGCCCGGGGTGTTCGCGTTCGGGTTGCCCGAGGCGGTGGTTTCCAGGTACAGGTTCTCGCCTTTCGATTCCAGGCCGGCCGGGTTGATGAAGGTCATCAACTGCAGGTTGCCGATCTGGGTGGTGGCGGTCGAGCCGGCGGTCTTCACCGACACGGTGCCGTCGCGGCCGACGGTGATGGTTTCGGCATTCGCCGGCACGGTGATCGGCGGCTGCAGCGGGTAGCCGCTGGAGGTGACCAGGGTGCCGTTGGAATCGGTCTGGAACGAGCCGTCGCGGGTGTAGGCCTGGGTACCGTCGGGCAGCAGCACCGGGAAGAAGCCGGTGCCGTTGATCATGACGTCTTTCGAATTGCCGGTTTCCTGCGGGTTACCCTGGGTGAAGATGCGCTCGGTCGAGACGGCGCGCACACCGGTACCGAGCTGCAGGCCGGATGGCAGGTTGGTTTGCTGCGAGGATTGGGCGCCGGGCTGGCGCTGGGTCTGGTAAAGCAGGTCCTCGAACACCGCACGCGACTTCTTGAAACCGTTGGTGCTGACGTTGGCGAGGTTATTGGTGATGACGTCGAGGTTGGTTTGCTGCGCCTCGAGACCGGTCTTGGCGATGTACAGCGAACGAATCATGGGTTTCTCCTATTGGCGGCGGCGCTGGTGGCAACAACGCCCCACGCACAATAGAATTATGCTGGAGAAACACTTAGTTCAAAGCGAGGATCTGGCTGGCTTTCGCGGCGTTATTCTCGGCGTTCTTCATCAGGCTCATTTGCGTTTCGAAGGACCTTGCCAGGCCGATCATTGACACCATGGCATCGACGGCGTTGACGTTGCTGCCTTCCAGCGCGCCGCCGGCCACGCGTACGTTCGGGTCGGCCGGGGCATTGCTGCCGTCCTTCAGGCGGAACAGGCCATCGTCGCCGCGGGTCAGGTTGTTCTGGTCCGGGTTCACCAGCTTCAGGCGGCCGAGGATCACCGGCGCGGCCGGGCGTTCCGCGTTCGAGATCGTGGAAATGGTGCCGTCGCCGCCAACCGTCACGGTGACGTCCGGCGGAATCGTGATCGGACCGCCCTCGCCCATGATGGTCTGGCCGCTGGAAGTGGTCAGCACGCCGTTCGGGCTCATCTGCAGGGCGCCGTTGCGGGTGTACGACTCGCTGCCGTCGGCGTTCTGCACCGCGATCCAGCCCGGGCCCTTGACGGCGACGTCGAGGTCGCGGCCGGTCATCTGCAGCGGGCCGCCGGTGAAGTCGGCGCCAACCGTGTTGTTGACCACGAAGGCGCGGGTCGGCAAGCCTTCGCCCTGCACCGGCACGGCGCGGAAGGTGTCGAGCTGGGCGCGGAAACCGGTCGTGTTCAGGTTCGCCAGGTTGTTCGAGGTCGTGGCCTGCTGCTCGAGGACGTGTTTGGCGCCGGAGGCGACGGTGTAGATCAAGCGGTCCATGTGTGTTCCTTCTTTATCGTGCCGGGTTTGCTTCTGTTCGTTGTGGTGGGTTCGAGAACCCACCCTACGGCTGGGTTTGCTGCTGTTCCTTGTGATGGGTTCGAGAACCCACCCTACGTAGGGTGGGTACTTGTACCCACCACAACGCCGCATGAATCCACGCGGCTCAACTCACATCATTAACGCAGGTTCACCAGGGTCTGCAACACCGAATCCTGCGTCTTGATGGTCTGCGCATTCGCCTGGTACACGCGCTGCGCCGTGATCATGTTGACCAGCTCGGCGGTCAAATCGACGTTCGAGGTTTCCACCGCCGACGACTGCAGCACGCCGAAGCTGCCCGAATCCGGGGTGCCGATCAGCGGCGTGCCCGACTTGGCCGATTCGGCCCAGGCGTTGTTGCCGAGCGGCTCCAGGCCGTTCGAGTTGGCGAAGTTCGCCAGCACCACCTGGCCCAGCGGCTTGCTCTGGCCGTTGCTGTACTGGCCCAGGATGATGCCGTCGTCGCCGATCGAGAAGCGCTGCAGGTGGCCGGCGGCATAGCCGTCCTGGGTCAGCTTCTTGTCGCTGGTGGCGGTGCCGTACTGGGTGCTGCCGGTAAAGGCCAGTTCCATGGTCTGGGTCGGCTCGGAACCGGTCGACGGGAAGATCGGCAGGGTCACGTTCATCTTGCCGCCGCCGGTGGTATCGACAGCGTTCAGGGCGCCGTTGACGTCGAAGCTCAGGGTGCCGATCGGCACCGACGGCACTTTGACGGCGCCGGCGATGGCCTTGTCGACCTGGTCCGGCGAGTAGCCGGCGATGCGCGCGGCGTCGGCGCCGGCGGTGGCGATCGAGGTCTGGATGTCGGCGCTGGCGCCGGCCGTGCCCGCCGCGGCGGCGACCATCTTCGACGCTTCGGTGGCATAGGTCTGCAGGGCCGCGGCAATCGTTTCCGGCACCGGCGGGATCGCCTTGGTGGCGGCGGTCCAGGCGTCGCGGGCGGCGTTCACGGCGGCGAAGTCGGCGCCGGTGCCCTGGGCGGCCTGCGCCACTTTCAGGTTGGTCACTTCGGTACCGTCGTTGGCGGCGTACACGTCCCAGGTGCCCGAACCGTTCTTCACGTAGAAGGTCGACAGCACGTGCGGGTTACCCAGGGTGTCGTAGACGTCGACCGGGGTCTGCTTGTTGTAGGTGTTCGGGTCGGACGCGTCGAACGGGGTGACGGTCGGCGCGACGGCGCGCGAGTCGAGGTTCATTTCCACGCCCACCTTGGTGGTCGACACAGGCTTGATGTCCGAGGCATTGATTTGCAGCGGGTTCGGCGCGCCGGCCAGCACCTGGCCGGTCGGACCGACGCCATAGCCGGTCAGCTTCGCGCCCTGGGCGTTGGTCATGAAGCCGTCCTTGTCGAGCGAGAACTGGCCGTTGCGGGTGTACTGCACCATGCCCGAAGACACGGTACGGAAGAAGCCCTGGCCGTTGATGGCCACGTCGAGCGAGTTGTTCGAGGATTCGATATTGCCTTGGGTGAACTGCTGGGCGATCTGCGACACCTTGGTACCGATACCCGCGGTCATGCCGCCGGCGCCGTTCAGCGAGCTGGCGTACACGTCCGCGAACTGCGCGGTCGAACCCTTGAAACCGACGGTGCTGGCGTTGGCGATGTTGTTACCGATGACGTCGAGGGATTTGGCAGCGCCGTTCAAGCCGCTCAGACCTTGTTGAAAAGACATTTAGTTCTCCAGAAAGATAAAGGGTAAGCGGCTCGGCTTACAGTACTTGTTTGATGTCGGCCAGGGTGATAGCGCCCTTGCCTGCGAGGTTGATCTTCACCCCGTCTTTGGAATTCGTGCTGACGCTGGCGACGCTGTCGAGCGACAGGCCCTTCACGTCGGTGAGCGGCTGGCCGCCGCGCGATGCCTCAATGCGGAAGGTATAACCGCCGTCGGTGAGCGTGGCCGCATCGACCGCGTCCGAGCTACCGTCCCAGGCCAGCGGGGTCGAGCCCGCTTCCATGGCGCCGAGGTCGATGGTGGCCACGTCCTTGCCGGTCTTCGGATCGCTGACGATCACCTTGACGTTGTCGGCCGCGGTGGCGAGGTCGACGCCGAACACCGACTTGCCGCCGGTCAGGCTGATGTTATTGCCCTCAACCAGCACGCCATGGCCGATCAGGTTGGTCGCCTGCATCGCTTCGCTCGACTGGTAGCTCGACTTCAGCGTTTCCAGGGTCTCGTTCAGCTTGTTCACGCCGGTCACGGTCTGCAACTGGGCCAGCTGGCTGGTCACCTGCGCGTTGTCGAGCGGGTTCAGCGGATCCTGGTTCTTCAGCTGGGTGACCAGCAAGGTCATGAACTTGTCGGTATCGGCCTGGACGCTATCGGTCTCGGCCTTCTTCGTGTTCATGGTCGACATCAGGTCGTTGATCGAGGTGCCGGACGCGGCGCTATTTACGGTAGACATTAAATGGATCGCTCAGGTTATTGACCGAGGGTCAGGGTTTTCATCAGCATGCTTTTCGCGGCGTTCATGGTTTCGACGTTGTTCTGGTAAGAACGCGAGGCCGACAGCATGTTGACCATTTCGTCCACCGGGTTCACGTTCGGCATCGACACATAACCCTTTTCGTCGGCCAGCGGATTCTTCGGGTCGTAGACCTGTTTCAGGGGCGACGGGTCTTCCACCACTTCGCGTACCTTGACGCCGGTGCCGCCGGTATTCATCGGCACCGCTTCGAACACGACCTGCTTGGCGCGGTAGGCTTCGCCGGTGCTGGAGGTGGCGGAGTCGGCATTGGCGAGATTGCTGGCCACCGTGTTCAGGCGCTGGGCCTGGGCGCTCATGGCCGAGCCCGAGATATTGAAGACATTAAAGAGCGACATGATTATTGCCCGTTCTGGATCGCTGCCAGCAGGCCGCGGATCTGGTGGTTGATCATGGTGATGCCGGCTTCGTAGCGCACCGCGTTGTCGGCAAACTGATTGCGCTCGACGTCCATGTCGACCGTGT
>DAMABW010000232.1:0-7486 GCA_031999925.1 Massilia sp.
CCTCGACGCGACGCCCGATGTCATAGTCCTGGCTCCGACGCGGCAGGTCTCCGCCCGTTCGCCGCCGTCCCGCTCGAAAACCGCCAGTGGCCCGGCAACACCATCACCCGCCCGCCGATCTGGATGAGCACCGACCTGCGCGACGGTAACCAGGCCCTGATCGAGCCGATGAGCGTGGACAAGAAGCTGCGCTTCTTCCAGACCCTGGTCCAGATCGGCCTGAAGGAAATCGAAGTCGGCTTCCCGTCTGCCTCGCAGACCGACTTCGATTTCGTGCGCATGCTGGTCGAGGACGGCCATATCCCAGACGACGTCACCATCATCGTGCTGACCCAGGCGCGCGACGAACTGATTCGCCGCACCGTGGATTCGGCCGTCGGCGCCAAGCGCGCCATCGTCCACATCTACAACTCGGTGGCGCCGGTGTTCCGCCGCGTGGTGTTCGGCATGGAGCGCGAGGAGATCGTGCAAATCGCCGTCAACGGCACCCGCCTGATCAAGGAATTGGTCGGCCAGCACCCGCAAACCCAGTGGGGCCTGGAGTATTCGCCGGAATCCTTCTCCACCACCGAACTCGATTTCTCGAAGCAGATCACCGATGCGGTGAGCGCTGTCTGGCAGCCGACACCCGAGAACAAGATGATCGTCAACCTGCCATCGACCGTGGAAGCGAGCACGCCGAACGTGTATGCCGACCAGATCGAATGGATGTGCCGCAACCTGAACAACCGCGAATCGCTGATCATCAGCGTCCACCCGCACAACGACCGCGGTACCGCCGTGGCGGCTGCCGAACTGGCCGTGATGGCCGGCGCCGACCGTGTGGAAGGCTGCTTGTTCGGGAATGGCGAGCGCACCGGCAACGTCGACTTGGTTACGCTTGCCATGAACCTGTACACGCAAGGCGTGCACCCGGGCCTGGACTTCTCCGACATCGACGCCGTACGCCAACTGGTCGAGGAGTGCAACCAGTTGCCGGTCCATCCGCGTCATCCGTATGCCGGCGACCTGGTCTTCACCGCCTTCTCGGGTTCGCACCAGGACGCGATCAAGAAAGGCTTCGCCCAGCAACAGCCGGACGCGATCTGGGAAGTGCCCTACCTGCCGATCGACCCGGCGGACCTCGGCCGCAGCTACGACGCCGTGATCCGCGTCAATAGCCAGTCCGGCAAAGGCGGCATGGCCTACCTCCTCGAGCAGGAATACGGCCTGCAGCTGCCGCGCCGCTTGCAGATCGAGTTCTCGCGCGTGGTGCAGCAACTGGCCGACAGCAGCGGCCGCGAAATCGCGGCGAGCGACATCCACGCCCTGTTCGGACGCGAATACCTGGAGCACGAAGCGCCCTACCGCTACATCTCGCACCGCATGAGCGAAGACAGCACCGGCGAACAGCCGGTGCAGATCGAAGTCACGGCGATGCAGGAACGCGTGCAGTCGGTGCGCCGCGGGGCCGGCAACGGCCCGATCGATGCTTTCGTGAACGCGCTCGGTCTCGACATCCGCCTGATGGACTACCACGAGCACTCGATCGGCTCGGGTGCGAATGCGCGCGCCGCCTGCTATGTCGAACTGCGCGTGGGGAACGGCCCGACCCTGTTCGGCGCCGGCATCGACAGCAACATCGTCACCGCCTCATTCCGCGCCGTGCTGTCGGCGGTGAACCGCCACATGGCGGCGCAGTCGGGTTCGCAGACCGCCATCGCGGCTTGAACACATGCCGGCGGCCGGCAAGGGCAAGGCCCGCCGGCCCCGCAGTGCCGATATAATGAACGCGGCCGTGCACCCGGCGCGGCGCGTTCATCTATCGGAAAGCCCATGAAGAAAGTCCTGTACCTGCACTTGCCCCTGCTTCTGCTCGCATCCGGCGCCGCCCTGGCCGACGACGCCGCCGTCCTGAAATGCCGCACCCTGCCCGACACCGCCCAGCGCCTGGCCTGCTACGACGCGATGCCGATCGGCGCCGCCCAGCCGGTCGCGGCCCGTAGCGCCGAGCAGAACTTCGGCATGCCGCGCGCGGAAAAGGCGCCCGAGCCCGAGCAGATCGAGAGCACCATCGTCGGCGACTTCGACGGCTGGAGCGGGAACACGAAATTCACGCTGGCCAACGGCCAGGTCTGGCGCATCAACGACGGCAGCGAAGCCGTGCTGCCGCGCCAGCACAATCCGGCGATCCGCATCAAGCGCGGCCTGCTGGGCGCCGCGATGTACTTCCAGGTCGTCGGCCACAACAGCACGGCGCGCGTGCGCCGCCTGCAGTAAGCACCGTTTCATGACAAAGAGCGAGGCCCGGCGCGCGGCCATCCTGCGCACCGCCACCGAAGTATTCCGCGAGGCCGGCTTCGACCGCGCCTCGATGTCCGACATCTGCACCCGCGTCGGCTACTCGAAGGCGACGGTGTACGCGTATTTCAAGTCGAAGGAAGAGCTGCTGGTGGCGATCGCCCTGGATGCGGCGCAAGCCGAGTTCGACGCCGTGCGCACGGCGCTGGACGAGGCGCCGGCCGCGCTCCAGGCCGCGCTCGTACACATCGGGCAGCGCTACCTGGCCTTCGCCTGCACACCCGATACGCTGGCCGCGCGGCGCCTGATGCTGGCCGAAGCCGGACGCGCGGGCCTGGGCCAGCAATGCTACGACCTCGGTCCGGCGCGGGTAATCGCGGCCCTGGCCGATTTGCTGCACGCGGCGATGGACGATGGCCGGCTGATGGAGGCCGGCAGCGAACTGGCCGCGCGCCACTTCAAAAGCCTGCTCGATGCCGAGTGGAGCGAGCGCCTGCTGTTCCAGACGGCCGATGCGCCGGGCGCGGCGCAGGTCGAGGCGGCGGCGGAACGCGCCGTGGCGGTCTTCCTGGCGGCGTACGGCCGCACCGGTACCAGAGAGCACACTGCCTGAACCCTGATACGACGATGAAGAAAACCAGTCTGCTGCTTCTGCTACCCCTGCTCGGCCCGCACGTCGCTGCGCATGCCGCGGACCTGAACAATGGCCAGCGCCTGTTCGCCGCGCGCTGCTCTTCCTGCCACGCGGTCGGCCCCTCGGCCAGCAACGGCTTCGGCCCGCAACTCAACAGCCTGTTCGGCCGGCGCGCCGGCAGCGCGCCCGGCTACGCCTTTTCGCCCGCCATGAAGCGCGCGAACATCGTCTGGTCCGACAAGACCCTGGCGGCTTTCCTGGACGACCCGGACGACTTCGTCCCGGGCACCAAGATGCGCTTCTGGGGCATGAGCAACCAGAAGCAGGTCGGCGACCTGCTGGCCTACCTGCGCAACCAGCAGCCCTCGCCGCAGCGCTGATCCCGTCGCCGGTCAGGCCTCCGTGGGCCGCGCAATCCGGTACAGCACGTGCCGCGACAGCCGGTGTCCGGGCGCCAGCGCCGGATGGTCGAAATCCTCTTCCGGATGATGGCGCAGGCCCAGGCGCTCCATCACCGCACGCGAACGCAGGTTGGCGGGAACGGTGAACGAGATGATCTCTTGCAGGCCGAGCGTGTCGAAGCCGTGCGCCAGGCAGGCGCGGGCGCCCTCGCTGGCGTAACCCTGCCCCAGTATCCGGCCCCCAGGCACCAGCCCAACTCGAAGCAAGGCGCGAAAGGCCGGTCGAAATCCTGGTACTTCAGGCCGACGAAGCCGATCAGCGCGCCGCCGTCGCGCAGGGTGGCGGCGAAGTAGCAGGTGCCATGGCGTTCGTATTGCGCGTTCTGGGCAGCCGCGAGTGCGTTGGTCTTCTCGCGCGTCCATGGTCCGGGCAGGAAATCGTGGACCGCCGGATCGGCTGTCACGCGCACGAATGCGTCGATGTCTTCCTCGCGCCAGGTACGCAGCGAGAGCCGGGAGGTGCGGAGGATTTCCATGGCGGTGCAGGTGAAGTGAGTGAGCCTTTATTGTAAGCGGCCCGGCCCTGCCGCGAGCCGCTTACTCCGCCGCAGACGCCAGGTTCGCCCGCACCCGCAGCAGCAAGCCATGCAACTGCTCGCGTTCCGCTGCGCTGAGCCCCTCCAGCGCCACGCCGGACAACTCGGCCCCGATATGATGCAAACGCCCATGCAGCGCCTGCCCGGCCGCGCTCAGGTGCAGCCGCGTGCTGCGGCGGTCGGCCTCGTCGGCGCTGGCGTCGAGCAGGCCGCGGTCGCGCAGGCCCTTGATCAGGCGCGTCAGCTGCGCCTTGTCGCGCCCCGAATGCGCCACCAGGTCGCTCAGCGTCGCCCCCGGTTGGCGGGCGAAGAAGCGCAGCACCTTGCTCTCCATATGGGTGAGCTCGTACTCGCCGCCGGCGAACGCGCGGAACTGCTGCGTCCGGTACAGGTGCGTGATCGAATGGATGGCATCGAACACGTCGCCCACCGTTCCCGACGGCGCAGGCGGATTTTGGTTGACTTTATCAACTTGTTTTCGCATAATAGGTGACATTATCAACCAATCTTAATGAAATCAATCATGGAACAGCAACAACGCAAGACCGTCCAACGCGTGCGCCATGAATTGCGCATGCGCGACGTCACCGTCGCCAGCGTCACGCCGGTCGGCGAACACTTCGCCAGCATCACCTTCCAGGGCGAGGCCCTGGCCGATTTCGTCTCGCTTTCCTTCGACGATCACGTGAAGTTCATGTTCGACGACGGCGCCGGCAACGGGGTGCGGCGCGACTATACGCCGCGCCGCTTCAACGCGCAATCGCGCGAACTGACGATCGAGTTTGCCCTGCACGGCGACGGCGCGGCCTCGAACTGGGCGCGCAACGCCAAGCCGGGCGACCGCGCCATCGTCGGCGGCCCGCGCGGCTCGATGATCGTGCCGCCCGACTTCGACTGGCACCTGCTGGCCGGCGACAGCACCGCCCTGCCCGCGATGCGCCGCCGCCTGGAAGAACTGCCGGCGCAGGTGCGCGCCACCGTCGTCGCCTTGGCCGGCGCCGGCGACCGGCTGCCCTTCACCAGTGCGGCCCAGGTCGAGGTGCACTGGGTCGATAGCGAAGACGCACTGATCGAACGGGTGCGCGCCTTCGACGTGCCGGCTGGCGAAGGCTTTGCCTGGGGCGCCGGCGAAGCGGCGGCGATGCGCCGCCTGCGCACGGTGCTGGCCGAGGAAAAAGGCATCGCCAAGGAAGCGATGCGCGTGTCGGCCTACTGGAAGCAAGGCGTGGCGGACCACCACGAGAACCTGGAGTAAGCCAGCGGCGCTCAGCGCTTGCGGCCGTGCAGCGCCTGGCGCGAGCGCTTGCGCTCCTCGGCCTTTTCATAGCGCCGCAACTGGTCTTCGCCTTCCGGCACCAGTTTTGGTACCGCCTGCGGCTTGCGGTGCTCGTCCACCGCCACCATCGTGAAATAGCAGCTGTTCGCATGGCGCACCGTGCGCGCCTGGATGTTCTCGGTGACGACGCGGATGCCGACTTCCATCGAGCTGTTGCCGGTGTAGTTCACCGAGGCCAGGAAGGTCACCAGCTCGCCGACGTGGATCGGCTCCAGGAACATCACCTGGTCCACCGACAGCGTCACGACATACGAGCCCGAGTAGCGGCTGGCGCAGGCATAGGCCACGCTGTCGAGAAATTTCAGGATGGTGCCGCCGTGGACGTTACCCGAGAAATTCGCCATGTCCGGCGTCATCAGGACCGTCATGGTCAGTTCGTGGATCGGACGTCCGTGTTGGTCGTTCATGGTGCTGGCCTGAAAATCAATGTGTAAAGACATATTGTAGCGGCAATCGGATTTACTTTCTGAGCCGCAATGTCAGCGTCGGGCAAAGACGACGCTGCCTTCGACCGCCACCCGGCCGTCGCACAGGAGTACAAAGTCGGGCGCACCCGGCGCATGCAGCAGGCGCACGGTCGATCCGAGCGGCACCGTCGAGCGGAAACGCACGGACACCGCGCTCACCCGTTCGCCTTGTGCTTCCAGGGTGGCCACCGCCTTCGCCACCGAATGCATGCCGTGGATGATGGGCCGGCGTAGCCCGAACAGGCGTGCCGGCCAGGCCGCCAGGTGGATCGGATTCCAGTCGCCCGAGACGCGCGCGTAGGCGCGGCCTTCGTCGTGCGCGACCTGCCAGCCGGCACACTCCGGTAGGGACGGCGCCGGCTCGGCTTCCTTGCGCGTTCCATCCTTGCGGCCGGCAAGCGCCAGGTATTTGCTGGTACAGCCGAACACGCGGGTGTCGCCATCCCAGGCCGTGGTCTCGAGTACGCAGAAGCGCGCGCCGCTGCGGGTGGGCGGCTCCACCCGCAGCGTCGTCGCCAGGCGCAGCAGCCTGCCCGGCACGGCGGCCGCATGCTCGGTGATGCTGTTCTCCACATGCACCATGCCCAACAGACGAAACGGAAAACGCGGCGACAGCATGGTGGCGAGATGGGCGCGCTGGGCCAGCAGGTAATGCGCGCTCACCGGCAATGTGTCTGGCGAAAAGCCGAGCAGCGCCTTGTAGCGCCCGAGCGCAGGCGCGTCGAGGGCCGTGCAGTCGAACACGGTGGCGGGTACCTGCATCGCATCGCCGGCCCGGGCGCCGCGCTTGAGCAGCGCCCGCAACAGGAGCGCCGGCGCGGCGGGCAACGGTTGCGCAAGCGGCGTCTGCGCTGGCGGTATCTGGAACAAGCACGAACTCCTTCGGGGCGACACCGAATTATACGCAGCCAAAGCGGCCATTCAGGCAATGTTGACGCTTTCAAAATGCCATTCGCAACAAACCCGGCGAATTGACCGATAATAGTGGTTTTGCGGGCCAGCACCATGCCCACCCGCTGTTTCTGGAGACTGTATGAACAAAGAAGGCCAATCGACGCTGTCGATCGAGAAATGCTTGATTCCCCTGCCGCCGGCAGACCGTTCGGCGCTGCTGCAAAACCCGGGCTTCGGCCGCGCGTTCAGCGACCACATGGTCACGATCCGCTACACCGAAGGCAAGGGCTGGCATGACGGCAAGGTCGAGGCGCGCGCCAACCTGCCGCTCGATCCGTCGACCATGGTCCTGCACTATGCGCAGGAAATCTTCGAAGGCCTGAAGGCCTACCGCCTGCCGCAAGGCGGCGCCGCCCTGTTCCGCCCGGACGCCAACGCGCGCCGCTTCGCCAACTCGGCCCGCCGCCTGGCCATGGCGCCGCTGCCGGACGAACTGTTCCTGGAGTCGGTGCACGCCCTGGTCAGCGAAGACCGCGACTGGATCCCGGAAGCCGAAGGCTCGGCCCTGTACCTGCGCCCGTTCATGATCGCCACCGAAGCGGCGCTGGGCGTGAAGCCGGCCAACGAATACCTGTACTGCGTGATCGCCTCCCCGGTCGGCTCCTACTTCAAGGCCGGCGCTGCCGGCGTGACCCTGTGGGTCTCGGAAAACTACATCCGCGCCGCGCCAGGCGGCACCGGTGACGCCAAGTGCGGCGGCAACTACGCCGCCAGCCTGGCCGCACAGGCCGAAGCCATCCGCCAGGGCTGCGACCAGGTCGTCTTCCTCGACGCCGTCGAGCGCAAGTACGTGGAAGAGCTGGGTGGCATGAACGTCT
>DAMABW010000233.1:0-7450 GCA_031999925.1 Massilia sp.
AACTGCCGAACGAAGTGCGCAACCCGGACCTGATGGACCGCGTCGATTTGCGCGACGTGCCGCTGGTGACCATCGACGGCGAAGACGCACGCGACTTCGACGATGCCGTCTATTGCGAACCGGTGAAGCTCGGCCGCGAGCGCGGCTACCGCCTGCTGGTGGCGATCGCCGACGTCAGCCACTACGTCAAACCGAACGATTCGCTCGACGCCGACGCGATCGAGCGCAGCACCTCGGTTTACTTCCCGCGCCGCGTGATCCCGATGCTGCCGGAGAAGCTGTCGAACGGCCTGTGCTCGCTGAACCCGGCCGTCGACCGCCTGACCCTGGTCTGCGACATGGTCGTGACCAGCAAAGGCGAAGTCACGGCCTACCAGTTCTACCCGGCCGTGATCCACTCGGCCGCGCGCCTGACCTATAACCAGGTCGCCGCCGTGCTGGCCGATCCGAAGGGCGAAGAAGCGCAAGCGCGTCCGGCCATCGTGCCGCACCTGCTGAACCTGAACGAGGTCTTCCATGCCCTGCTGGGCGCGCGCCAGGAACGTGGCGCCATCGATTTCGAGACGACCGAGACCTACATCGTCTGCAACCCGATGGGCAAGATCGAGAAGATCATCCCGCGTACCCGCAACGATGCGCACCGCCTGATCGAGGAATGCATGCTGGCCGCGAACGTCTGCGCCGCCGACCTCCTGATCCGCCACAAGCACCCGGGCACCTTCCGCATCCACGCGGTGCCGACCGAGGAAAAGCTGAACCAGCTGCGCACCTTCCTCAAGCAGACCGGCCTGAACCTCGGCGGCGGCAACAAGCCGAGCGCCTCGGACTACGCCGCCGTGATGCGCGAGATCAAGGAGCGCCCGGACGCGGCCCTGCTGCAGACCATGCTGCTGCGCTCGATGCAGCAGGCCGTCTACAGCCCGGACAACGTCGGCCACTTCGGCCTGGCCTACGAGGCCTACGCCCACTTCACCAGCCCGATCCGCCGCTATCCCGACTTGCTGACCCATCGCGCGATCAAGGCGATCCTGCTGGGCAAGCGCTACGAGCCGAAGGGCCTGGACGTGTCGAAGCTGAACACGACGGTCTCGAACGCCACCCGCAAGCAGGCCGCGAAAGACAAGGCCGAGGGCAAGGCGAAGAACGAAAAAGACCTGACCATCTGGGACGCCCTCGGCGTGCACTGCTCGGCCAACGAGCGCCGTGCCGACGAAGCCTCGCGCGACGTCGAGAACTGGCTGAAGTGCTACTTCATGCAAGACAAGCTGGGCGAATCCTTCACCGGCACCGTGGCCGGCGTGACCACCTTCGGTATCTTCGTGCAGCTCGACGAGCTGTATGTCGAAGGCCTGGTGCACGTCACCGGCCTGGGCCAGGATTACTTCCAGTACGACGAAGCGCGCCACCTGCTGCGCGGCGAGCGCACCGGCAAGACCTTCGGCCTGACCGACCGCGTGACGGTGCAGGTGGCGAAGGTCGACCTGGAAGCGCGCAAGATCGACCTGGTGCTGGCCGACGGCGCGAGCGTGAGCGACGCGCCGGCGCAAGAGCGTCAGCCGGCCCGCGCCGACGAAGGCAGGGGCAAGAACAAGGCCGCGAATGGCCGCGATGCCAAGCCGGTCCAGGCGAACGGCAATGGCTCGCGCCTGCAATTCGACGACGTGATCGAAGCCAAGCCGGCCGGCAAGGGCAAGCGTTCGCGCCGCGCCCGCAAGGAAGCGGCGGAACTGGCGCGCCAGCAGGCAAACGGCGTGCGTGCTCCAGAGCCGCAGGCCGACACCGAAGTTGAGACCGCGCCTGCCGAAGGCACCGGCAAGAGCAAGAACAAGCGTTCGCGCAGCGCGCGCCGCAGGGCCGCGGCGGAACGCCAGGCAGCCAGTGCGCAGGCGGCGAACATGCAGCCAGTGAGTATGCAGCCGGTAAATGCGCAGCCATCGAATGCACAGCCGGTCCAGGACGCACAGGTGTACAAGGTCGAGGTGCCGCAGCAGTCTGAGGCGCTTGCACAGCCAGCGGCCAAGCCGGCGCGCAAGGCGAAAGCCAAGCCAGTGCCGGTAGTGCCGGTGGAAGCAGCCGTTCCTGCCCTGGCGCCAGCCCCGGTTGAAGCGGCGGCGCCAGCCGAAGCCCCAGCCAAACCGGCGCGCAAGCGCAAGGTCGCCGCTGCATCGGCCCCGGCCGCGCAGGTGGAAGCCGTGCGCGAGCCGGTCGCCCCCGCAGCGCCGCAGCCTGCAGACGTCCCGGTGGCTGCAGCACCGAAGCGCACCCGTGCCGCCAAGGCTGTCAAGGCTGTGCTGGAAACCCCGGCCCCGGCGCCCCAAGCCGAGACCGTGGTCGAGGCTGCACCGGTTGCCGCCAAGCGCACACGCCGCGCCAAGGCGGCTGACGTGGTTGCACAGGCCGCCGAGGCGTCGCCTGGCGCGTCGCCTAGCGCGTCGCCTAGCGTCGCCGACGCCATCGCCGCAGTCGAAGCGCCGGCCAAGCCGCGCCGCACGCGCGCCGTGAAAGCGGCAGTCGCCGTGGAAGCGGTCGCTGCCCCGGCAGCCGAACCGGAAGCCAAACCGGCGGCGAAGCGTGCAGCAAAGCCGGCAACGAAAGCTGTAGCAAAACCGGCAGCAAAGCCTGTCGCACAAGCCGCAGCAACCCCGAAGAGCGCCGCCGCCAAGAGCAGCGCCAAGAAGAAGCCGGCCGCCGAGGCCGACACCGCATCCAAAACGAGCAAGAAAAGAAGTAAAGCATGAAGAACAAAATGATTTTCGGTTTCCACGCGGTGACATCGCGCCTGCGCCATGAAGCCCAGTCCGTGGAAGAAATCTTCGTCGACGCCGAGCGCAACGACGCGCGCATGAAGGCCCTGATCGCCAACGCCAAGGAAGCCGGCGTGCGCGTGATGCCGGTCGAAGCCAGCCGTCTCGACAAGATCGTCGGCACCCGCCGCCACCAGGGCGTGATCGCGTTCGCCAGCCAGCTGGCCCTGGCGCGCAACCTCGATGAGCTGCTGGACGCCATCGACGGCCCGCCGCTGCTGCTGATCCTGGACGGCATCACCGACCCGCACAACCTGGGCGCCTGCCTGCGCGTGGCCGACGGCGTCGGCGCGCATGCGGTCATCGTGCCGAAGGACCGTGCGGTCGGCCTGAACGCCACCGCGGCGAAGGTCGCCAGCGGCGCCGCCGAGACCGTGCCTTACATCACGGTGACAAACCTGGCGCGCACCATGCGCGACCTGAAGGAACGCGGCATCTGGCTGATCGGCACCTCCGACGACGCCGACAAGGGCCTGTACGAAGCCGACTTCACCGGCCCGACCGCGCTGGTGATGGGTTCGGAAGGCGAGGGCATGCGCCGCCTGACCCGCGAAACCTGCGACCTGCTGGTCAGCATCCCGATGTTCGGCTCGGTCGAGAGCCTGAACGTGTCGGTGGCTTCCGGCGTCTGCCTGTACGAAGCACGGCGCCAGCGCGGCGCCTGAGTCTCGCCGCCGCAGTCATTTATTGCTCATCAAAAGCGCCCTTCGTGGGCGCTTTTTTATTGTCTCATGGCAACTTAGATGACGCTCCGCTACGCATAATGGCTCATCCGATCGACGATCCATCGACTGCATTCCATTGGAGCCAGCCATGAAGACCACGTGCTATCAACCGTCGGGCAGGGTGCCCGCTACCCTGTTGCCGCTGTCACTGCTGGGACTGCTGGCAGTCCTTCCCTGTGCGTGGATCTATGCCTGGGCCATCGGCAAGGTCCCCCTGCTGGTCGGCGCGTTTCTCGCCTTTGGCTACTCCGCCGTGCTGGGGCTGATCGTCAGCCTGGTGGCCGTCGGCGCCAAGGTGCGCAATCCCGGCTGGATGAGCAAGGTCGGTGTCGTGTTTGCCCTGGTCGGCTGGTACTGCCAATGGGTGTTCTGGCTCACGCTGCTGATGACCAGCAATACCGAGGGGCTCCATGCCGGCGAGCCGCTGCAGGTGGCGATCCGCGTAGCGGCGGACCCTGTCGGCATGTTCGTGGCGGCCTCCGACATCGCCACGAGTGGCGGCGTGACGATCCGGAAGGCGGTGGTGCCGGCCTTTATCGTTGGCCTGTTCTGGCTGGGCGAACTCGCCATGCACCTGATGCTGCCGCCTTTCATGGGCCGCTTGCGCGCCTGCGAACCGTTCTGCGAAACCTCGCTCAGCTGGGCCAGGAAGCAGGTCGTGGAGCGCCGTTTCGCCCTGCTGGGCGGCGAAGATGCCGAGCGCCTGGCCGCTGATCCATTGTTGCTGCCGTCATTGCTGGTGCCGCTGGCGCCTGATGCGCCAGATTACGCCGAAGCCACCCTCTACCGCTGCCAGGCCTCCGACGCCTATGTCTCGCTGGTCAACGTCACCTCGCATCCGGGCGACAGCGGCCGGCCCGAGAAAAAGCAGGAACTGCTGGTCGATTACCTGCGCCTGCCCGGCATCGATGTGGATGCGCTGGTCCGGCAACTGACGCAGAAACAGGGTATTGCCGCCCACGACGAGGATGCCGGGCGCCCGGTCGCCCCCGAGTTGGCGCCGGCCCTGGCCTTCCTGGAGGAGGGCGCACACGAGCAGGCCTGCACCGCGGCGGCTGCCCGCTTGGGCGCGGATGACCCGGCAGTGCAGGCCGACGCCCTGCGCATCTGCGCGCTCGCCTGTTCCGGCCTCGAACGCTGGCAAGACGCCTGCTACTATTGGCAGGCCCTGTTCGACCACGAACCGACTGCGCACAATGCGCTCCAGGCCGCGACCACGTCGGTGATGGCGGGCGCTACGGCCCAGGGCGTCGAATGGATCGAACAGGCCGCCGCGCTGAACCTGCGCTCGCGCGAGTTGCCGATGCTGCAGGTCTGGATCGGCTTCGTCACCGCGCTCGGCCGCACCGGGCAGGAGCGGGCGGCGCTGCCCTACCTGGAAAAGATCCGCCAGGTGTACGCCGAACTCGGCACCACCGATGCGACCGTGCTGTACGCCCAGCGCATTCCCTTCTTCGGCGCCTTCCTCGACAACACGCGGCCGCTGGTGCGCGCCGCGCTCGACGACGAGCAGGGCCGGCGCTGGTACGCGTCGCTGCTGCCGAGCCTGGACGACAGGGGCCAAGCAGGAGCTCAATGCCTGGCTCGACGAGAGCTTTGGCGACAGCGCCTGCCAGCAGCCGGCAGTATAAACACCGATGCAATAGGCGAGGCAGGAGAAAACAAGGAGGAAGCCGGCAAGCCGCCAAAACCGCCGCCTCCCAAGCAGCCGGCAGCCGGATAAGCTACCATTGCCGCTGTTTTGCTTTTGTACTCATTATGCTTGCCTCCCTGCGCGAAGATATTCGCAACATCATCGAACGCGACCCGGCCGCCCGCAACGGCTGGGAAGTGCTCACGTGCTATCCCGGCCTGCACGCCATCGTCCTGCACCGCTGGGCGCATGCCTGCTGGCGCATGAACCTGAAATGGCTGGGGCGCTTCGTCTCGCACATCGCGCGCATCTTCACCGGCATCGAGATCCACCCCGGCGCCACCATCGGCCGCCGCGTCTTCATCGACCACGGCTTCGGCGTGGTGATCGGCGAGACCGCCGTGGTCGGCGACGACTGCACCATCTACCAGGGCGTGACCCTGGGCGGCACCACCCTGGTGGCCGGCACCAAGCGCCACCCGACCCTGGAGCGCGGCGTGATCGTCGGCGCCGGCGCGCAGGTATTGGGCGGGTTCACGGTCGGCGAGTTCGCCAAGATCGGCTCGAACGCGGTGGTCGTGAAGCCGGTCCCGGCCGGCGCCACGGCGGTCGGCAACCCGGCCCACATCATGCGCAAGGAAGACCAGTCGAGGAGCGCGCGCATGTTCGCCGCCTATGGCGTCACGCCGAACGGCGACGACCCGTTGTCGAAAGCCCTGCGCGGCCTGATCGACCACGTGGCGCGCCAGGACGAGCAGTTGGAACGCCTGACCGCCACGATCAAGGCGGCCGGCATCGCCTGTCCGAACGTGCGCGAGGGTGATAAACTCGATTCGGCCGAACTGAACCGGCTGGTCGACTGAGGAAACCCATGACTGAAGAAGCAAAGGATGTGCTGGATCCGTTCGAGATCCGCGTGCTCGCGGTGCTCGCCGAAAAAGAAGCGCTGACGCCCGATAACTACCCGATGTCGCTGAACGCGATCGTCACCGGTTGCAACCAGCTCTCGAGCCGCGATCCGGTGATGCAACTGTCCGAGGACACCGTCCAGGACACCCTCCAGCGCCTGATCGAACGGCGCCTGGTGAACGGCATCACCCAGGCCGGTGCGCGCGTGACGAAGTACGAACACCGCATGCGCATCAAGTGGACGCTCGAGCAGGACAAGGTCGCGGTGCTGACCGTGCTGATGCTGCGCGGCCTGCAGACGGCCGGCGAGATCCGCACCCGCACCGGCCGCCTGCACGAGTTCAAGAGCGTGGGCGAGGCGGAAAGCGCGCTGCAATTCCTGATCGATAAATACCCGCCGCTGGTGGCGAAGCTCGAACGCGCACCCGGCACCAAGGAATCGCGCTACGGCCAGCTGCTGGGCGGCGAGATCTCGACCGCGCGCGATGATTCAGCTTTCGGCGCGGCCTTTGGCGCCGCCGCCGGTCCCGCAACCGCGCCGGGCAGCCGCGTCGGCCAGCTGGAGGCGGAAGTGGCGGCCCTGCGCGCCGAGGTCAGCGACCTGAAGGCCCAGTTCGAAGCCTTCCGCCAGCAGTTCCAGTAAGCGTCAGCGCTGTGCCTGCGCGCCGGCCTGGTCGGCCGCGGCAATCACCTTCTTCACGGCCGCAATCACCAGCTCGGGTTCTTCCAGCTGGATGTTGTGGCCGCTCTTCGACGTCAGCACCTGCGAACCGTGGCTGAACTGGCGCACGAAGTCCGCATGCAGCTTCTCCTTGACGGCCACCGCCTGCGGCGTCTCCAGGAAGAATTCAGGCTTGTCCGCCTGCTGGATCGAGGTCAGCACCACCGTCGGCACGTC
Organism: Massilia sp.; assembly: GCA_031999925.1. Lineage (GTDB taxonomy): Bacteria > Pseudomonadota > Gammaproteobacteria > Burkholderiales > Burkholderiaceae_D > Telluria. Next base: position 6,970 of record DAMABW010000233.1, read on the forward strand.
CGGCAGCTTGCCGGCAAACGGCGGCTTGCCGCTGTCGAGCACCGGCTGCAAGAGCTTCAGTTCGGGCTGGAACTTGGGCGGGACGATGGCGGCAAAGGCGCGCTCGTCGGCCGCCGCGCGTTCGGCATCGAGCCGGCGCAGGGCGGGGTTGAAGCCTTCGTCGCTCGGGTCGACCAGCACCATGCCGGCCACCTGGTCCGGATGGCGCGCGGCGAAGGAGCGCATCAGCAGGCCGCCATACGAATGCCCGACCAGCACGAAGGGCGGCGCCAGTTTGTCGCTGGCGATCAGCCCTTCCAGTTCCAGCGTGCTTTGTTCGATCGTGCGCGGCTCGGGCCGCGCTTCCGACATGCCGTGGCCGGCGCGCGAATAGGCCACCGCGCGCGCCGACTTCGCCACTTCGGGCGCCACCTTGCGCCAGGCGCGCAGGTCGGTGCCGAAGCCGGATTCGAAGATCACGGTATAGCGCCCGCTGCCGAGG
>DAMABW010000234.1:0-7437 GCA_031999925.1 Massilia sp.
AGGCCGGCCGCCAGGAATATGTTGGCTTGCGCTTCCTGAATGAAACCACGGGCGTCCTCAACTACGGTTGGGCGCTGATCAACACGACCGCGGGCAATGGTTTCCCTGCATCCGTAGTGGCTTACGGCTACGAAAACACCGGCCTGTCGATCACGGCTGGCGAGACGGCAGTTGCCGCAGATGTGCCTGAACCTGCCTCCATCGCCCTCGTTGGACTCGCTCTGGGCGCAATGGGCGTTTCGCGCCGCCGCAAATCTGCCTGATTGATTGCCCGGGCAAGTAGGACAACGCCAACCTTCGGGTTGGCGTTGTCGCTTCTGATCAACGCACCGGCCGCCATGTGGCCATAGTCTCTGCCGGGATTAAACGGTTGCTTGGCACCTGGCACATAGCGGAACGCGTGCCACGCTGCAATGATGCTAAAGTGTTCACAAAATCGGAACACAAGGCACACCATGAAAGCGCTTCATAAACTCAGTACCGTCGGCTACGTTCTCGCCGCCCTGCTCTTCTTTACCTGCGGTTTCGCATTGATCGTGCTGGCCGGGATCGAGATCTGGACCGCCATCGCGCCCGGCGAAGACCACCCCGTCAAGGAGCGCTTCCAGGTCATCCTCGAATGCGTCGGCCTGGTCACCATCGCGGTCGCCGCCCTCGAACTCGGGCAAACCGTGCTCGAGGAAGAAGTCCAGCGCACCGTGCACACCAGCGCGCCGACCCGCGTGCGGCGCTTCCTGTCGCGCTTCCTGATCGTGGTGGTGGTATCGCTCGCGGTCGAGTGCCTGATCGGGGTCTTCCAGTTCCTGCACACGAAGCCGGACCTGCTGCCCGAAGTTGCTTCGATCGGCGTTGCCGCCGGCGTGCTGCTGGCGAGCTGGGGCTTCTTCATCCGCCTGAACGTCGATGCCGAGAAACTGGAGCCGGAAGCGATGCACGAGGCCCAGGAAGAAGACAAGGACGTCGAGACCTGAGTTATGCCTGGCGCCCCTTCCGGCTGAAGCGCAGCGGCACCAGGCGCCGCATCGGGGCGCCAACCAACGCGCGGAAACGCGGGCTGTGCAGGCAGACGCCGCCCGCCAGCCCGACCAGGCAGCCGAGCAAGGTATCGACAAAGCGCGCACAGATCAGCGCGGCGGCCGAACCCTGGCCGAGCACGGCGGCTTCGGCCAGCAGGATGGTCAGCGGCGTGATGAACACGGCAGCCAGCGCGTAATGGCGCACGATGGTCGATTCGATGATGAAGGTCAGCGCCATCATCAAGAGCGCGATGCTCCACCCGTTCAACGGCAGCAGCAGCAAGGCCCAGGCCAGCAGCAGGCCGACCGCGGTGCCGAGCGTGCGGTGCAGTTGCCGGCTCCAGACAGCGCGCAACGACGCGCCCTGTATCACCGCGAGGCAACTGACCGGCACCCAATACGGCTTTTCCAGTTGCAGCAACTGGGCCAGTGCCAGCGCCAGCCCGACAAACACGCCGATCACCACCGAATCGAAGACCACGAAATCGAAGGTCGCCGGCGGCAAGGGCGCCACCGGCAGCGGCGCGCGCCGGCGCAACATGAACAAGCTATAGAAAAAGGCGATCAGGCAAGCCGACAAGGCGCCCAGGAAGATCAGCCCGACGCGTAGTGGCAGGTCGGCCGGCTGGGCCGGCGTATAGGCGCCGATCGAGGCGGCCATCACAAAGAACAGGCTGCCAGGGGGTATCACGCGGTAGAAGCGACAGATCATGGTGACCAGGATGCTGATAAAGATCAGCATCGGCATGGTGGCTGCGGGCAGCAAATGGCTTAGCACACCGAGCGCATAGCAGGCGGACAGGCCGAAGGCGGCGGCCATCATTACCACCATGCGGTGCGACATCGGCGTGTTCGGCAGGTAGACGAAGACCAGGCCGCCCAGCGACGCCACCAGGCCGACGTCCATGCGCCCGAGCCAGGCGCCGAACAGGAGCGGCAGTCCGGTGCACAGCGCCGCGGCAAGCGGCATTTGCCAGGCGCGGTCGCTGGCCTGGAGCGTGGTGAGTCCGCGCAGCACGTCCTGCAGGAGCGCGCGCACCCGGGTGCGTGGGGGGAGTCGCGTCATGATGAATCGATTGTGGCATGGCCAGCGCGGATGAGACGCACGCTCACCCAGCATGAAAAATGCGGTGCCGTATTGCGATTTCTCACGATTTGCACGAAACCCTTGGCGTCTTGCCAGAGTCCGGCTATAATCTTGCCTTCTTCGGGTCGTTAGCTCAGCTGGTAGAGCAGCGGACTTTTAATCCGTTGGTCGCAGGTTCGAATCCCGCACGGCCTACCAAAGATTCAGCGAAAACGCCAACCTCCGGGTTGGCGTTTTTGTTTCTGCATCCTGTTCCCGCTTTTGGCGCACATGCCCCAGACCATCCTCGCTCCCGTCCACCACGAACTGCTCATCAAGAAGAGCCGCTTCATCGCCTGCGTGCAGCCGATGGCCGATCGTGCCGGCGCGCAGCACGTCGTGGCGGCACTGCGTGCCCAGCATCCGGGCGCGGCCCACGTGTGCTGGTCCCTGCTGGCCGGCGGCCAGTCGGCGGCCGTCGACGATGGCGAACCGAGCGGCACCGCGGGCCGCCCGATGCTCGACGTGCTGCGTCACCAGGACCTGGAAGGTGTACTCGCCACCGTCGTGCGCTATTTCGGCGGCGTGAAACTGGGCGCGGGCGGCCTGGTCCGCGCATACACCGACAGCGTGGCCCAGGCCCTGCTGCAGGCGGAAAAGATCGCCATCATCCGCAAGACCGTCCTGCGCTGCAGCGCGCCCTACCCGTTGGAGGGCCTGGTGCGGCGTGAGATCGATGCCGCCAGCGCCGTCCTGCTGGAGGTCGCGCACGGCAATGACGTCGTGTTTGCCTTCAGCCTGCCCGAAGCCGAGGCCGCCGCCTTTGCCGCACGCCTGAACGAAGCCGGCCACGGCCGCATCGCCTGGCTGCGCGACGAGGACGAGAACGAAGACGGCAGCGCCTGAAGCGGCGCCGCTATCAGCCGTTCGAATACCAGACATCACGACACGAAAGCTGACTGGTCACGCGCCAGCCGCTATAGTGGCCGACCACCTTCGACCGTCTGCAACGCGTCGCGGGCAACCTACAAGAAAAGAATCTGTATTTTGATGAAGAAAAGCCTGTTTCCCCTGGCCCTGGGCGGGTTCGGTATTGGCATGACCGAATTCGTGATGATGGGCATCCTTCCCGACATCGCCACCGGTCTGGACATCACCATTCCCCAGGCCGGCTATCTGATTTCCGCCTACGCGCTGGGCGTCGTGGTCGGCGCACCGACCCTGGTAGCACTGGTTGCCGGCCGTCCGCCGCGCAGCGTACTGATCTGGTTCATGCTGATGTTTGCCGTGTTCAACGGCCTGTCGGCGCTGGCGCCGAACTTCGGCCTGATGATGGCCTCGCGCTTCCTGGCCGGCCTGCCGCATGGCGCCTTCTTCGGTGTCGGCGCCGTGGTGGCGAGCCGCCTGGCCGATCCGGGCAAGGTAGCGGCCGCGCTGGCGACCATGTTCACCGGCCTGACCCTGGCCAACGTGCTCGGCGTGCCCTTCGGTACCTGGCTCGGGCACAACGTCAGCTGGCGCCTGGTGTTCCTGGTCGTGGCCGCGATCGGCCTGGTCACTGCCCTCAGCCTGAAGCAACTGGTGCCTTATTTCGAGGCCACGCCGAGTGCCGGCCTGAAAAAGGACCTGAAGATCTTCCGCAAGCCGGGCCTGTGGCTGGCACTGGCGATCACCTCGATCGGTACCGGCGGCTTCTTCGCCTGGTTCAGCTATATCGCGCCGCTGCTGACCGACATGGCGCAATTTGCCCCAGGCCAGATTCCGCTGATCATGACCGTGGTCGGTGTCGGCATGACCGTGGGCGTAACGCTTGGCGGACGCCTGGCCGACCGCTTCGCACCCTTGCGCGCGGTCGCCCTGCTGCTCGCCAGCATGACGATTTTGCTGCTGCTGAACGGTTTGCTGGCCACTTCGCAACCGGCGATGCTGGTGCTGGCCTTTGCCACCGGCGCGAACGCGCTGGCGCTCGGTCCACCGATCCAGATGCTGTTGATCGGCCACTCGCGCGAAGCCGAGATGCTGGGTTCCTCGCTGGGCCAGTCGGGCTTCAATATCGGTAACGCCACCGGCGCCTTCCTTGGCGGGATTCCGCTGACGCTGGGCTATTCCTACGCCTCGCCGCAATGGGTGGCCGCCGGCATGGCCGTGGCCGGCGTCGGCCTGGCGTTGTGGATGCTGGCGATGGAAGCCAGGCCTGCGCCTCAGGCCGCCTTGCGTCGGTAAGCGACGCCGGCAGCCACCAGGCCGGCCAGCACCAGGGCCAGCGAACCTGGCTCGGGTATCTCGCCATGCGGGTCGCTGCCGCCTGGCGGTAGATCGAAGCCGGGCACATCGACGTTCTGGAAGTAATGGTTCGAATTCACCTGGATCGTCGAGTTCCAGGTGTCGACGATCACGGTGCCGTTGATGACGCCCCAGTTGGCGTTCACGGTCGCATACGGTGCCAGCACGCTGCCGATCACGCCCTTCACGTTGACGTTCTTCGCTTCGTAGAAATTGAACAGCACGTTATAGGCACTCAGCGGTTCGAAGCTGATGCCGCCTTCGTTGAAGGTGCCGATGTCGCCGCTGATGTTGAAGATCAGGGTCTGGCCCGGCGTCAGCTTTTCCAGCGTCCAACTGCTCGAGGTGCGGAACAGGTCGGACGAGACATTGAAGACCTCGACGCCGCCCTTGCCGCTGCCGCTGACCTTCACGCCGCTCCACAAGGGATTCACCGCGCCGGTGGCATCCAGGCCGGCAATCGTCTGGGTCAGGGTCTTGTAGTATTGCTCGGTGGCCGCAAAGTCGAGCGGATTGGTCGGCAAGGCCGTCGGCGTGGCCGCCGATTGCATGGTCATGGTGCCGCCCACGTACACGCTGCCGTGGTTGATCGAACCGCCATTCACCGAGAGATTACCGCCGACAATCGCCGCGTAGTCGTTGAAGGCCGGGCGGTTGTTCGCGTTGATCGAATAGCTCGACACCGTTACATTTCCTCCTGCTACCACCGCGCCCTCGACGTCGCTCGACGGCGCCGTGAAATCGTGGATGGCATACAGGTTGGCGCCGCCGATGATGCTGGTCAGGTCGATGACGCCGGCATGGGCGCTGGCGCCCAAGGTACAAGCAAGAACACTCACGACAAGCTTGGCAATGCGCATGGCGTATCCCTGTTGGAAATTTTTGTTTCCACATAGTATCACCAAGCTATTGCGGGATATCACATCGATTCAATATTTTGTATTGACACGCATGCAAGCCTAGCCTCCTACCGCTTGACCTTGTCCATCAAACTGGACAGCAGCTCTACCGGCAGCGGAAACACGATGGTGGTGGTCTTGTCCCCCGCGATGGTGGACAGGGTCTGCAAATAGCGCAACTGCATCGCCCCGCCCTCGCGCGCCAGTACTTCGGCCGCCTGCATCAGCTTTTCCGACGCCTGCAATTCGCCCTCTGCATGGATGACCTTGGCACGCCGCTCGCGTTCGGCCTCGGCCTGGCGCGCAATCGCGCGCACCATCGATTCGTCGAGGTCGACGTGCTTGATCTCGACGTTCGCCACCTTGATGCCCCAGGCGTCGGTCTGGGCGTCGAGCACCTGCTGGATGTCGATGTTCAGGCGCTCGCGCTCGGCCAGCATGTCGTCGAGCTCGTGCTTGCCGAGCACGGAACGCAGCGTGGTCTGGGCCAGTTGGCTGGTCGCTTCCATGAAATTGGCCACCTGGATGATGGCGCGCTCGGGATCGATCACGCGGAAGTACAGCACCGCGTTCACCTTCACCGAAACGTTGTCGCGCGAGATGACGTCCTGCTTCGGCACGTCGAGCACCACGGTGCGCAAGTCGACCCGCACCATTTGCTGCAGTACCGGGATCAGGAGGATCAGTCCCGGCCCCTTCACGGCCCAGAAGCGCCCCAACTGGAACACCACGCCGCGCTCGTACTCGCGCAGGATGCGCACCGACAGCGCGAACAGCATCGCCAGCAGGATCAGCAGGAAGCCGGCGCCGAAACCCAGTTCGAACAGCATGGCGTTCTCCTCGCAGCGTCTGAAAAAATCGCCCTACAGTTTGTCGGCAGGCGGCGCCCGTGCGCTCGCCCCCGCCTCGACAGGCACGACCCGCAATACCCGTCCGCTGCGCCCGACCACGCGCACCCGTTGCCGTTCGCGCAGCGGCGTGTCCGACACCACGCGCCAGGTTTCGCCGCCGACGTTTGCCCAACCCTCGCGCACGGCGTCATTCAGCATCTCGGCGATTTCTCCTTCCAGCCCGGCGGTGACGCCAGGTGTGGGCCGGCGCCGCGTGCGCAGCGCGACCTGGGCGGTGGCGCCGACCAGCAGCGCCGCCGTGATGCCGACGCTCGCCACGAAGCCGAGCGGCATGCCGAAGCCGGGCGCTTCGCTGTCCATCAGCAGCAGCGCGCCGATCACGAAGGCGACCACGCCGCCCAGGCCGATCACGCCGAAGCTGGGCAGGAAGGCCTCGGCCACCATGCAGGCCAGGCCGAAAAGGATCAGCGCCAGGCCCGAGTAATTGATGGGCAGCAGCTGCATACCGTACAGCCCGAGCAGCAGGCAGATCGCGCCCATCACGCCGGGCAGCACTGCGCCCGGACTCATGAATTCGAACAGCAAGCCATACATGCCGACGGTGAGCAGGATCAGCGCCACGCTCGGGTTGGCGATCACGGCCAGGAAGCGTGTACGCCAGTCGGGTGCGGCGTCCTGCACGCCCGCGCCGGCCGCCCGCACCGTCCAGTCGGTATTCCGGACGCGCACGACGCGGCCATCGGCCAGCGCCAGCAACTGCGCCACGTCGCGCGCGACCAGGTCGATGACGCCGGCGGCGAGCGCGTCACCGGCCGACAGGCTGAGCGACTGGCGCACCGATTTCTCGGCCCAGTCCGCATTACGCCCGCGCAGTTGCGCCAGGCCGCGGATATAGGCGGCGGCATCGTTGACGGCCTTGGCTTCCATGGCCGACGGCGCCTTGTCCTTGCCGGGCTCAGGCGGGCCAGGACCGGCAGGACCGACCTGCACCGGCGTGGCCGCACCCAGGTTGGTGCCGGGCGCCATGGCGGCGATGTGGCAGGCGTACAGGATGTATGTGCCGGCGCTGGCCGCGCGTGCCCCGCTCGGCGCGACGAAGCAGGCCACCGGCAGGGGCGCGGCCAGGATGGCGCGGATGGTGCCGCGCATGGCGGTGTCGAGCCCGCCGGGCGTGTCGAACTGGAGCACGACGAGGGCGCGGCGCTCCCGGGCGGCGCGGGCGATGCCGCGCTCGACGTAGTCGGCATAGGCCGGGCCGATCGGGCCGTCGATCGTGAGCAGGGAGACGGAAGCAGCAGTCGAGGCAGCGACTGAAGGAGTGA
>DAMABW010000235.1:0-7428 GCA_031999925.1 Massilia sp.
GTTTATTGATGTGATGCGTAGTCGGATGGACCTGGCTGCGAAGTTAGGCATTAAAGATGTTAGCGTAGTGGCATTGGGTGGAATGGCTCAGTCCACTCGTCTTTTTGATCTCTTGCGTGAATCAAGAAAATATGCGGTTTTTGTTATGGATGGTGATGGGCATTCAAAGAAACTAGCTCATCGTCTGGCACCAAACGAGAACACTCGCATAATGTTCCTTCGGCCTACATTTACGGCAATGCTCGATCTTAATAAAGTGATGGCTGATTCTAATCGATTTCCTGGTTTGCCCGAGTCTGGCGGCGATCCATCAGACGAAAGATGGCTGAGAGACATTGAATTGGCGATCATTAAGCGTGGGCCGGCTTCTGCAAATAGTGAGAGAATTGCTCAAGTTGTCGAGGAATACTTGGATTCAGAAAAATATGATGCTTTCGTTCAGGAGTTAAATGGCCAAGTGGATCAATTGCTCACAGTAACGGAGGAGGCGCAGTAGTAAGCTTTTCGCATTGCATGCGTGAATGAAGGATATTTTTCTCTTTCGTTACTGATAGTGACTTCGATTAAAATCAATCCAAGCAGCGATGTGGGGTGTTTGAAAATAATGAGGTATAAAGGTTCCTTCAGTACACCTTTAGTTTTAAATTAATAATTTGTTAATGTGTTGCGCCAATCTATGTTTGGCAGTTCGCCTGATGAGGGACCGTCGCGGAACTGGCTGGCATACGCTGACTAAGCGCAAGTATTCAGCTAGAAACGACCCTTCGTAAATGCCCGTGATCGCGCACAACCCGAAAAATGTTATGCACGTAATTTACTTCAGATGGAAAGTGGCCTCCGGCTGTGAAGCAGAGTTCGAGCACGTCTGGTTGGAACTAACCGAACTAACTCGCGATGAGCATGGCGGTATGGGTTCGCGCCTGCATCGATCTGCCGACAGCCATTACTTCGCATGTGCCCAATGGCCATCCGAACGCGCCTGGGCGACAGAGCCCGAACCGACCGCACGCATGATCGAACTGCGAAACCGGATGCGTGAATGCGCCGAACTGGTAGACGGCCCAATCCGGGGTGAGGTCGTCGCCGACCTGCTGATATCACCCGCTCCCGGCTAAGGGAACAGGCGAGAGGATCTGCAGGCGCAAGCGACGTCGATCACTGTCCCGCAGTGCCAGGCGAAGCGCTTCCTTGCAGTCGGCGCTGCAGCAGGTCCTTGGCTACCGCAAGCGCATCGTCCGGCGCTGCCGCGACGTCCGGGATAACGCCCGTGCCCTCCCAGTTGGTTCCGGTAATGGGGCTGATGGTGCGCCGGCTGGGGATCACGGCATAAAAATGCTCGCCCAGGCGATAGGGGCGCGCGGCGTGGGCGCCGCCCCAGGTCCGCTCGCCAATGACCGTGGCGCGTTTCAGCGCCTGCATCGTGTACACGAATGCTTCGGCCGCGGACTTGGTTTTGGCGTCTGTCAGGATGAAGACCGGCCTTTTGCCGCCATAGCGTTTACCGTCAAGCTTGTCCTGGGTCCAGTATTGCGTCGTGACGTTGGTGGAACGCTCCCAGGTGTCGTTGAGGCGGGTGCGCTCGTCGACAAAATAGCTGATCAGCAGCGCCACCGAATCGCCCCCGCCACCGCCGTTATTGCGCAGATCGATGATCAGGCCATCGGTGTCGGCGAGTGCATTCATCGACGAAGCGATTTTTTCTGAGACGAGGAAAACCGGCCCGAACATGGAGATCTGTAGGTAACCGATATTCGGGGTCAGGCGATCGACCTTTTCAATGCCAAGGTTGGACGCGCGGACCCGTTCGAGCACTGCGGGCGGTACTTGCTTTTCCCATTCCGCCCGCGTTTGGGGTGGCGGCGGCATCGACTCCTCGGACGGCACCGGGCGGGCGCTGAAATCGACCTGCATATGCTTGTCGTGGACGACGCCCTCGATGTCCTCCGACAGCTGTTTAGCCAGCTGTTTGCCATCCGTGATGCCATCGTACTTGCCTTCGCGCTGGCGCTGGCGCAGGAGCGCCTCGGCCTGTTTTGCCTTGTCCGGAAAAACATAATTAGCATTGAGCTTGGCAACCAGAGCATCGATAACCTCAGATCGGGTGGCCCCATCTATCTCGCCTGCCGGCGGCGCGCCGGCGATTGCGCCTGCCATCGTCAATGTCAGCAAAGCCGGTATGAGCATCCATTTTCTTTTCATGTTTTCCTCTGGGTTGGCAGGTGTTGATACGCGGTGGGCAAATCAGAAACGACAATGTCATCGATGAGGCAGCAAATTGAAACAAGAATAGCATAATAATTGCTATGTACTAGCAATTCGAAATGCTTTTCTAAGCATTGAGAAATAATCAGTTCCGGCCGAGCCGCGACGTCGGCATGCAACATCATAAATATTTTCTTGCAATAATTCGATGATTGGCTAACAATCAAACCATGAACACTGTATTCAAAGCCTTGTCCGACCCGACCCGCCGCAAAGTCCTGCAACTGCTGCAGCAGGGCCCCATCGGCGCGGGCGAACTCGCGGACATGTTCGACGTCTCCAAGCCCACCATGTCGGCGCACTTCGCGGTGCTCGTCAATGCCGGCCTGATCGACGCCGAAAAAGAAGGGCGCAACATCACTTACCGCCTCAAGCTGTCCGTGCTCGAGGAGGCGCTGCTGGCGTTTGCGCAAACGTTTGGTTTGCAGGTCACCCGGCCGGAAAACGGCCATCCCACAACGACATCGAAACAGGAGACACCATGAAATCTGCCCCATCGTTTGGCCGGCCGCTGCTTGGCGCGGCGCTGATTCTTGCTGTATCGGGCGCGCTGGCCTGGGCCTCGCCCGAATACATCAGCGACGAGTTGAAGCATCGACTCGTGGCTGCCTTGCTGGGTGCGGTGGTGGTGATCTACGCCAACGCCATTCCGAAATCGCTGACGGCGCTGGCGCAACTGCGCTGCTCGCCCGAACGCGAACAAGCCGCACGCCGCTTCGCCGGCTGGAGCCTGGTGCTGGGCGGCATCGGCTACATGCTTGCCGCGCTCTTCGCGCCGCTGGGAGCGATGCACCTGGTCGGTGGCAGCCTGCTGGGCGCGTCGCTGCTGGCGGCGGTCCTGCGCTGCTACGGCGTGGGTTCGCCTGCTGCACGCGGTTGAGGAGGCGGCCATGTTTGCGATGCTGATGGGCTTGAAGTCGATTGCGCCGCGCGAGTTGCACGCTTTGCGGGGGCACAGCGGGCAGGGCGCGACGACCGTGGTCGACGTGAATGCGCGCCACTCCTGGCTGAAGGCGCGCGTGCCGGGGGCGATCAATTTGCCGCCGGAGTTCGAGGCAGCCATGCTGCCGGCGGACCGCGCCGCGCCCCTGGTGTTTTATTGCTCGAATCCGCTGTGCCGCAAGGCGCCGCAGGCGGCGCGCAAGGCGGAAAAGCTGGGCTACGCGGACGTGCGCGTGATGTCGGCCGGGATCACCGGCTGGGTCGGCGCCGGCTTGCCGGTGGAAAGCGGGGGCTAGCAATCTGCAGTTGCCGGCGCCGTCCAGGCGCCGTGCGCCCGCGATTTACTTGCGCTTCAGGCCCGGTATCTGCTGGCCGGCAGCAGGCGCCGCCCCGTTGGGATCCACGGCAGCCGGCAAGCCGGTTTGCTTGCGGCAGGTATTACGCAGGGCCAGTTCCTCGGCATTCGATTGCTCCAGCGTGTGCGCCGGTGGCTTGCCCGGATTGGCCCGCATGTACTGTGCGGCTTTCTCGGCGCGCGCCGCAAAGGCTGGGGCGAAGCATTTGCAGTAATCCGGCAGCTTGGCATTGCCTTTCAGGTCCGATTCGCCGAATGGCGCCGGGAAGTCGACCGCCTTCAGGCACATGTCGTAATAGGCCTGGGTCGGGGTCTGGGCATGTGCCGGGGACAGCGCCGCCAGCAGGAGAGCGGCGGTGCTGGATGCGCGGACGAACAAAGTACGGTCAAGCATGTTTTCTCCAAGAGGGAATAATTTAAATGCAACAATCAGTATATTATTAAGATCCTTCTGGAAACGTACTGATTCGATATCTTTGCCTATCCATTGCGCGCGCTTATGCACTGTGGCTGAAGCCGGCGCGCAAAACGCTGCCGGCGGATTGACATCGGCCTGACAACCCCATCGATGACCTTGCAACCCTTGCTCGACCTGATCAACCTCATCCCACGCGACTGGATCCTTCCACCCGCCAACCTGTTCCTGCTGATCGTCATCGGTCTCCTGATCCGGCGCCGCTGGCCGCGTGCCGGCAACATCCTCGCCGGCGCCAGCCTGGCGCTGATGGCCTTCCTGTCCACCACCGGCGGCGCGCGCCTGCTGGTCGCGCCGCTGGAAGCAATGAGCCAGCCGCTGCGGGCGCCGGAAACGGCCGGCGCGCAGGCCATCGTCGTGCTCGCCTCGGGGCGGCTGCAGCGCGCACCCGAATACGGCGACCGCGACATTCCCGACTACATCGCCCTGGCGCGCGTGCGCTATGCGGCGCATTTGCAGCGGCGCACCGGGTTGCCGCTGCTGGTCAGCGGCGGCAACGGCGCCAGCGGCATCGATCCGCCCGCGCATGACCGGGCTTACGTCAAAGCCGACGCCATGGCCACGGCGCTGCGCGAGGACTTCGGCGTGCCGGTGCAATGGGTCGAACGGCATTCGCGCGATACCAACGAAAACGCGTTTGATAGCGCCGCGCTGCTGCGTGCCGGCGGCGTCAAGCGCATCCTGCTCGTGACCGACGCGATGCACATGCCGCGCTCGTGCGCCGCCTTCGAGCGTGCCGGGCTGGATGTGGTGAATGCGCCGACCATGTTCTTCAGCAAACAGGCGCAGGGCGCGGGTTCCTGGGTGCCCGGTGCCGAAGGCATGCGCCGTTCGCGCTACGCCTTGTATGAACTGATGGGCAGCATCTGGTACCGCTTGCGCGCGGGCGGAAAAAATCCGGCCATCGACGCGAAATGCTACGGCGCATGAGGACGACCATGTCACTTCCCGGAGAGGCGCGATGGACCCCTTGACCATCCTGGCCCTGCTGGCCATGGGCTGCTTCGGCGGGTTCGCCGCCGGCCTGCTGGGCGTTGGCGGCGGCATGATCCTGGTGCCCTTCATGACCATGATCCTGACCGCGCGCGGGGTGCCCGACGAGCTGGTGGTGCACATGGCGATCGCCACTTCGCTCGGCACCATCATGTTCACCTCGCTGTCGTCGGTGCGCGCGCACCACAAGCATGGCGCGGTGGTCTGGCGCATCGTCAAGCTGCTGGCGCCGGGCATCCTGATCGGATCGACGATCGGACCCTGGATCGGCAAGCAGATGAACACGGCGACGCTGTCGGTGTTCTTCGGCGTCTTTGTCGCATTCTCGGCGACGCAAATGCTGATCAATAAAAAGCCGGCGGCCGCGCGCGATTTACCAAAGGCGCCGGGCATGTTCGCGGCGGGCGGTGTGATCGGCGTGCTGGCCGGGCTGGTGGGGGCGGGCGGCGGTTTTGTCTCCGTGCCCTTCATGACCTGGTGCGGCGTGCGCATCCACAATGCGGTGGCCACCAGCGCGGCGCTCGGGTTTCCGATCGCGCTGGCGGGCACGCTGGCGAACATCGCGTATGGCTGGGGCGAGCCGGGCTTGCCGGATTATTCGCTCGGCTTCATCTACGTGCCGGCATTGTCGATCATCGTCGCGGCCAGCGTCATGATGGCGCCGCTGGGGGCGCGCACCGCGCACCGGATGCCGGTGAAGGGCTTGCAGCGGATATTCGCGCTGATCCTGTATTCGCTGGCGGCCTACATGTTCTGGAAGGCCGCCACGACGTAAGCGGCGCGCCCGCTAGGGCGAACCGCGCGGGAACATGTCGCCCGGCGTCACGCCCGTGAACGAACGAAACGCCGCGATAAAGGCCGACATGCTGTCGTAGCCGCAGACGACGGCAACGTCGGTCACGCGGTCGCCGCGTTCGAGCATGGGCAAGGCGGCCAGGATGCGCAGGCGCTGGCGCCAGGCGCGGAAGGTCAATCCGGTCTGCTGCAGGAAAAGGCGGCTCAGGGTCTTTTCCGATACCCCCAGCCGCTGCGCATGGTCGAGCAGCCGCGTGTCGCTGTCCAGCTGCGCTTCGAGCGCGCGGCAGATCGTGCGCAGGCGCGGGTCGCCCGGCCACGGCACCGCGAGGTCGGCTTCGGGTGCGCCTGCCAGTTGGTCGAGCAGCACGCGCACCAGCCGGCCGTGGGCGCTCGCCTCGTCGTACTCGGCCGGATAGCCGCTGAAGGTGCGTATTAATTCGCGCAACAGCGGCGTGACTTCCACCACCCGGCAGGCGGCGCCGGCATCGTCCAGGGTCTCGGGTGCGACATACAGGCTGCGCAATTCGGTGCCCGCGAAGCTGTGCACCGCATGCGGCACGCCGGCGGGAATCCAGATGGCGTGCAGGGGCGGCGCCATGTAGCGCGCGCTGTCGGTCACCACTTCGATGACGCCGCGCGCCGCATACGATAGCTGCGCCCACGGGTGGCGATGGCGCTGGCCGATGGCGCGGTTCGGCAGCCCGAGGGCGTGGCCGTACACGGGCCGCGGCAGGGAACGGAGCGCCCGCAGTTCCTCCAGGTCGCGCGATGCGATGTCCGTTTGGCGATGTTTCATATCCGGTCAGCGTTAAACCTCAACAGCGCGCTACGGTACAGTACCGGCCATCGATTCACAACGGGTAGCGGCCTGTCGTCATCGGCCCTGGCCGTGTCGCGCCTGCGCTGCCTGTCCGACGCCTCCCGTCCTTCCCCATGTTGAAACAGTTCCCACGCACATGCCGTGTCGTCCGGCGCAACGGCAAACCCTTCGCGGCCAGCCCCTTGCTGGCGGACGCCTTGCCACGCTGGCGCTCGCGCTTCCTGCAGCGCCTCCTCCTGTGCGGGTTCGCCGTCCTGGCGGCGCGCGCGGTCTGGCTGCAGTGCGTCACCGGCGACTTCCTGCAGCAGCAGGGCGCCTACCGCTACGCGCGCACGCTGACCCTCGCCGGCACGCGCGGGCGCATCCTCGACCGCGATGGCGCGACCCTGGCCGCCTCGGTACCGGCGCTGTCGGTGTGGGCCGTGCCGAACGCATTGCGCGACGCCGCGCCCGAGGCGGTCGATGCGCTGGCGCGGTTGCTGGCGATGGACGGCGCCGACATCCGCAGGCAGGCCAGCCGCACCAGGCAGCTGGTTGCCCTCAAGCGCCAGGTGGAGCCGGAGGTCGGGCGGCAGCTGGCGGCCCTGCGCATCCGCGGTATCGGGCTGAGCGAGGAAACCAGCCGCGTCTATCCGCAAGGCGAGGTGGCCAGCCAGATCGTCGGGCTCGTCGGCAGGGAAGGGAACGGTCTGGAGGGAATCGAACTGGCGCGCGAAGACCGCCTGCCCGGCAAGCCGGGCGACCGCCGCGTGATCCGCGACCGGCTCGGGAACATCGTCGAGG
>DAMABW010000236.1:0-7415 GCA_031999925.1 Massilia sp.
TCGAACACCCCTGCTTCGGCGCCCTCGTGTAAATTCCGACTATTGTGGTTGAAAGGCAATTTTTAGCCCCCATCTGGCGTTCGAGCGCCGCCGCGCGACGTGACAGCACTACCACCCGGCAGCGGCGCAGATTATGATGAGGGCTCGGCATACTTGCCCGATACCAGTCCAGGAGAATCCACGTGGCCGACAGCCCAAGCGCAGCAACCGTAGAGAATTTTAGTGCCGCCATGACCGGCGACCAGACCTTCCAGCTTGGCGGGCGTCCCGCGAAGTACACGGTGCTGTATTTCTACCCCAAGGACAACACCCCGGGCTGCACCACCGAGAGCATCGCCTTCCGCGAGAAGCACGATGAATTCCTGGCCGCGAATACCGAGATCTACGGTATCAGCCGCGACTCGCTGCGTTCGCACGAAGGCTTCAAATCCAAGCTCGGCCTGCCCTTCGAACTCATCTCCGACCCCGAGGAACTGGTGTGCAACCAGTTCGGCGTCATGAAGATGAAGAACATGTATGGCAAGCAGGTTCGAGGGGTCGAGCGCAGTACGTTTGTCGTTGACGCTCACGGCCGATTGGTGAAAGAATGGCGTGGCGTGAAAGTTGCCGATCACGTCGATGAAGTGCTGGAATTTGTGAAGAGCCAGCCTTGAACGGATGGCTCCAGTCGATCAACCTGCTGGACCCTTATCGCCTATTTTGAGTCGCACCGCATCATCTCAGCATCATTCCAATCTGGCTGCCTGCCAAGGCGCGTTTTTGTTTAACGCTTTCAAGCCCTTGGCCCGCGCCCCCGCAACATTTTTCCAGTGCATAGAATCCGCCCGGCAGCGCGCCCTTCATGGTGCGCTGGCGCGAGCGTCCTCCACTTTTTTAGATTGAGAACCTGATGCCACTACCAAAAATCCCGAGCAAGCCGGCCACGCTGCTGCCGGTAAACGAATACCCCAAAGCCGAACCCGGCAAGTCTCCCGTGCGCGCGGTTGCCGCAGCGCCGGTCGAGGCCGATCCTGTTGAAGACCTCATCAGCGGCAAGGCCGTGCCTGCCGCCAAGTCCACCCGCGCCCGCAAGGGCAAGGCCACGCCGCTCGCGGCGGTACCCGCACCTGTGGCCGAACGCCCGGTGCAGCCGGCAACCGTTGCCAAGCTCAAGGAAACGGACATGGACGAACCGCATCCGGCCAAGCACAAGCCGGTCGAGGTCAACGTCAAGTCCTCCACCAGCCGCAAGGCCGATCGCAGCGGCAAGACCAAGGTCTTCGTCCTCGACACCAACGTGCTGATGCACGACCCGACCTGTTTGTTCCGTTTCGAGGAACACGACGTCTACCTGCCGATGATGACGCTCGAGGAACTCGACGACCACAAGAAGGGCATGTCGGAAGTCGCGCGCAACGCCCGCCAGGTGTCGCGCACCCTGGACGCCCTGATCGCCGACATCGACGACGACACCATCGAAGCCGGCATCGAGCTGGCCAAGCTGGGCAACAAGGACGCCAAGGGCCGCCTGTTCTTCCAGACCAAACTGCAGAACGGCCCCACCCTGCCCGAAGGCCTGCCGGTCGGCAAGGCCGACAACCAGATCCTGGGCGTCGTGAAAGCCCTGGCAGCCGAGCAACCGGACCGCGCCATCGTGCTGGTGTCGAAAGACATCAACATGCGCATCAAGGCGCGCGCCCTGGCCTTGCCGGCGGAAGATTACTTCAACGACCATGTGCTGGAAGACACCGACCTGCTGTACTCGGGCATCGTCCAGCTGCCGGACGATTTCTGGGACAAGCACGGCAAGAACATGGAGTCGTGGCAAGACACGCGCAACGGCACCACCTTCTACCGCGTGACCGGCCCCTTCATCAACAGTTTGCTGGTGAACCAGTTCGTCTACCTGGAATCCGACGATTCGCCCTTCCAGGCGCAGGTGAAGGAAATCAACGGCAAGACCGCCGTGCTGCAAGTGCTGCGCGACTATAGCCACACGAAGAACAGCGTCTGGGGCATCACCGCGCGCAACCGCGAGCAGAATTTCGCGCTGAACCTGTTGATGAATCCCGAGTGCGATTTCGTCACCCTGCTCGGCCAGGCCGGTACCGGCAAGACCCTGCTGGCCCTGGCCGCCGGCCTGGCCCAGGTGCTGGAAACCAAGCAGTACAACGAGATCATCGTCACCCGCGTGACCGTGCCGGTCGGCGAAGACATCGGCTTCCTGCCGGGCACCGAGGAAGAAAAGATGTCGCCGTGGATGGGCGCCTTCGACGACAACCTGGAAGTGCTGAACAAGTCCGACAACGACGCCGGCGACTGGGGCCGCGCCGCCACCCAAGACCTGATCCGCTCGCGCATCAAGATCAAGTCGCTCAACTTCATGCGCGGCCGTACCTTCGTGAATAAGTTCCTGATCATCGACGAGGCCCAGAACCTGACGCCGAAGCAGATGAAGACCTTGGTCACGCGTGCCGGTCCGGGCACCAAGATCCTGTGCCTGGGCAACATCGCCCAGATCGACACGCCTTATCTGACCGAAGGGTCGAGCGGCCTGACCTACGTGGTCGACCGCTTCAAGGGTTGGTCGCACAGCGGCCACGTGACCCTGGCGCGCGGCGAGCGTTCGCGTTTGGCGGATCACGCGAGCGACGTGCTGTAAGCGTCAACGTTTCAGTCGCCGGACAAGCAAGAACCTGCGCGCCGCAAGGCCCGCAGGTTTTTTTACGTCCGCTGCGCCGCGTCAGCTCGTGCGCGCTGTATTGGTTGCACATAAGCAAGCTCCATCGTATGGTCGCTTGACAGGAGTGCCGGCCGTTTCTCTAACCAGACAAAAGGAATGCCATGGATCCGCTTATCAACGAACTCTCGCGTCGCTACGACGCCCTCCCCAAGCATTACAAGGCACTCGTTCTCGGCGGCTCGTTCGTGTTGATTGCCGACCAGGTCATGCGCTTTGGCGAGTCCATCGGGCGCGCGCTGTACTATTTGACGCATTGAGGAGCAGGCCTGCGCTCCGCAGGCGCCGTGACGAAGCTCGCGGCCACCGCTGATCGTCCGATGCAAGCACGTAGGCATCGCTATCCCTATGACGGCCACCGTCACCAACAGGACCGCCCGGTACATCGTCCGGGCGTTTTTGTATTCCCTACGCCGCTGAACGTTGACGCCTGGCGCAGCGTCTTTGACATCCCTGATCGCATGGAAGCATGTTGTCCGTCATGATAGGTCGACGGAGCAAGCCCTGCCCTGATGCCGACGAGGACGCCATGAAGACACTCATCCAAGCACTATCCCGCCGCTTCGAAGCACTGCCGAAGACAGGCGCATCCTGCTTGCGGGTGTCCTGGTGATCTTCGGCCTGTACGGCTCAATTGACTTCGGGGCGGCCATCGGTCGTGCTTTGTACCATTTCACGCACTGACGAACTTGTAGGGTAGGCCACCAAGCCAAGCTCCAAAAAAAACGCCCGGCACATTGGCCGGGCGTTTTCCATGCATGCGCGCAGCGCAGCATTACATGATGTGACGACCAATCCACCAGGCAATCGCCGCCACGAAGGCAGCTGCCGGAATGGTGAAGATCCACGCCCACACGATGTTGCCCGCCACGCCCCAGCGCACGGCCGAGGCCTTTTGCGAGGCGCCCACGCCGACGATGGCGCCGGTAATGGTGTGGGTGGTCGAGACCGGGATGCCCCAGAAGCTTGCCATCAGCAAGGTCATGGCGCCGCCGGTTTCGGCGCAGAAGCCGCCGACAGGTTTCAGCTTGGTGATCTTCTGGCCCATGGTCTTGACGATGCGCCAGCCGCCGAACAGCGTGCCGAAGCTGATCGCCGCGTAGCACGAGATGATGACCCAGGCCGGCGGATGCGCATCGGCCGCATTGGTGTAGCCGGCGGCAATCAAGAACATCCAGATGATGCCCATGGTCTTTTGCGCGTCGTTACCGCCGTGGCCCAGCGAGTAGCCGGCCGCCGACACCAACTGCAGGCGGCGGAACCAGACGTCGACCTTGCGCGGCGTGCTCTTCACGAACACCCAGGACACGATCAGCATGATGATGGAGCCGAGCACGAAGCCCAGCAGCGGCGCCAGCACGATAAAGGCGACCACTTTCCACAGGCCGGCCGAGATCAGCGCGCCGGTGCCCGACTTCGCCACTGCCGCGCCGACCAGGCCGCCGATCAGGGCGTGCGAGGACGACGACGGGATGCCGTAGTACCAGGTGATGATGTTCCAGACGATCGCCCCGACCAGGGCCCCGAAGATCACGTAGTGGTCGACGATGTGCGGGTCGATGATGTCCTTGCCGATCGTCTGCGCCACCTTCATGTTGACCACGAAGATCGCGACGAAGTTGAAGAATGCCGCCATCGCGACCGCCGACTGGGGCTTCAGCACGCCCGTCGAGACGACGGTAGCGATTGCGTTCGCCGAATCATGAAAACCGTTCATGAAGTCGAAGATCAGTGCAAGCAGCACCAGCATACCCAGCACGTAAATGCTGATGGTGAGATGTTCCATAATTATTTTTGTTCTAAGGAAGCTTACGCGTTCTCGACAATGATGCCTTCGATGATGTTGGCCACATCTTCGCAACGGTCGGTGACGGTCTCGAGGATCTCGTAGATCGCCTTCATCTTGATCAGGTTACGGACGTCCGGTTCGTCGCGGAACAGTTTGCTCATCGCGGCGCGCATCACGTGGTCGGCGTCGGATTCGAAGCGGTCGATCTCTTCGCAGATGGCCACGATCTTCTGGGCGTTGCCCATGTCGTGCAGCAGGGCGACGGCTTCCTGGACCTTCAGGCAGGCGGCCAGGCACAGTTCGGCCAGGCGCTTGGCTTCCGGGGTCACGGCGTGCAGGTCGTACAGGGAAATGGTTTGCGCGGCGTCTTCCATCATGTCGAGGATGTCGTCCATGCGCGTGATCAGCTTGTGGATGTCGTCGCGGTCGAGCGGGGTGATGAAGGTCTTGTGCAGCAGGTCGACGGTGGCGTAGGTGATCTTGTCCGCCTGTTTTTCGATGCTTTCCACGGCGTGGGTGCGGTTTTCCAGGTCGTCGAAGTTGGTCATCAGGCCAACCATTTCTTGCGCACCCTTCACGCACAGCGCGGCGTGCTGGTTGAACAGATCAAAAAACTTGCCCTCGGTGGGCATCAGGCGTCCAAACATGTATTTCTCCGTGATAAAACTCTTGGGACTGCAAGGTCCGCCGCGGTGTCGGGTACCGGCGGCGGCGCAATATCGGCTTAGTCGCCTTGGTAGATGGCGAGGTTACCGCTGTAGTTGCCAAACTTGGTGTACTGGCCGATCCACGTGAGGCGGATCGCCCCGATCGGACCGTTACGCTGCTTGCCGATGATGATCTCGGCGGTTCCCTTGTCCGGCGAATCGGGGTTGTACACCTCGTCGCGGTACAGGAAGATGATGACGTCCGCATCCTGTTCGATAGCGCCGGATTCGCGCAAGTCGGACATGACGGGCCGTTTGTTCGGGCGTTGTTCCAGCGAGCGGTTCAGCTGGGACAGCGCGATGACCGGGCAGTGCAATTCTTTCGCCAGGCCCTTCAGCGAACGCGAGATCTCGGAAATCTCGGAAGCGCGGTTGTCGCCCGGTTGGCTACCCTGCATCAGCTGCAGGTAGTCGACGATAATCAAGCCGAGTTTGCCGCATTGGCGGGCCAGGCGGCGCGCGCGTGCGCGCATCTCGATCGGGTTCAGCGCCGGCGTCTCGTCGATGTAGAGCTGGGCATCGTTCATCTTCTGGATCGCGTGCGTCAGGCGCGGCCAGTCCTCGTCGTTCAGGCGGCCGGTACGCAGGCGGTGCTGGTCGAGCTGGCCGACCGAACCCAGCATACGCATGGCCAGCTGGGCGCCGCCCATCTCCATCGAGAACACGGCGACAGGCAGCCCCGCTTCGATGGCGACGTTCTCGCCGATGTTCACCGAGAACGCGGTCTTGCCCATCGACGGACGGCCGGCGACGATCACCAGGTCGCCCGGCTGCAGGCCCGAGGTCATGCGGTCGAGGTCGATGAAGCCGGTCGGCACGCCGGTGATCTCGCCCTGGTTTTCGCGAGAATACAGTTCGTCGATGCGCTCGACCACTTGCGTCAGCAGCGGCTGCACCGCGGTCCAGCCCTGGGCGCCGCGGGCGCCCTGCTCGGCGATCGCGAAGATCTTCGACTCGGCTTCGTCAAGCATCTGCTTGACTTCCTTGCCTTGCGGATTGAAGGCGTTGCCCGAGATTTCGTCGGCGACGGTGATGAGTTTGCGCAGCACGCCGCGATCGCGCACGATCTCGGCATAACGGCGGATGTTGGCCGCCGATGGCGTGTTTTGCGCCATGGCGTTCAGGTATTGCAGGCCGCCCACGTCCTCGGCCTTGCCGAGCGAGACCATGGCCTCGTAGACGGTAATGACGTCGGCCGGCTTGCCGCTGTTGATCAGCCGGACCATCTGTTCGAAGATGATGCGGTGGTCGTAGCGATAAAAATCGTCCGCGTGCATGAAGTCGGCAATACGGTCCCACGCCGCGTTATCGCGCAGTAAGCCGCCGATGACGGACTGTTCTGCTTCGATGGAATGCGGGGGGATGCGCAGCGATTCGATTTGCGGATCTGCGGGGGTATTCATGGCGGGCATTATACCTGCTCCGGTCACACGGCTGAAATAATTGGCGACTTTTGGGTCATAAAAAAAGCCGGGCGAACCCGGCTTTTTCCAGAATACAACAGCTAACTATCGTTGAATAATCGGCTGCAATTCAGCTTGACTTAGGCAGCTTCGCCCACGACAGCGATGGTGATTTCCACGACGACGTCGGTGTGCAGCGCGACGGCAACCGGGTGTTCGCCGGTGGTCTTCAGCGGGCCGGTCGGCAGACGCACTTGCGCCTTTTCGACGGCGAAGCCTTGCTTGGTCAGGGCTTCGGCGATGTCGAAGTTGGTGACCGAACCGAACAGACGGCCATCGACGCCGGCTTTTTGAGCCACGGTGATGGTCATGCCGCTCAGCTTTTCGCCTTGGGCTTGCGAAGCGGCCAGCTTTTCAGCAGCAGCTTTTTCCAGTTCGGCGCGCTTGACTTCGAACTCGGCCACAGCGGCCTGGGTTGCGCGGCGGGCCATCTTTTGCGGGATCAGGAAGTTACGTGCGTAACCGTCCTTGACCTTGACGACGTCGCCCAGGTTGCCGACGTTAACAACTTTTTCCAAAAGGATAACTTGCATATTTTTCTCCAGGATGTTCTGAACTGACCGACGCGATTAAGCGTTGTGCAGGTCGGTGTACGGCAGCAGCGCGAGGTAGCGTGCGCGCTTGATCGCGGTGTCGACCTGGCGCTGGTAGTGCGCCTTGGTACCGGTCAGACGTGCCGGCATGATCTTGCCGTTTTCCTGGACGAAGTCTTTCAGGGTGTCGACGTCTTTGTAGTC
>DAMABW010000237.1:0-7404 GCA_031999925.1 Massilia sp.
TGGCGCTTGCGCAGGCCGCGCACCGTCAGCAAGGCACTCATACCCTGCCTCCGGCCGTATGCGCCTCGCCCTGCAGCAGCATCAGCGCGCCGTTCATCACCAGCGCCAGCGTCACCAGCACGATGCCGAGCGCGATCCCCTGCGCGAATTCGCCCTTGCTGGTTTCCAGCGCAATCGCGGTGGTGATGGTGCGCGTCTCGCCCTGGATGTTCCCGCCCACCATCAACGCGCAGCCGACTTCCGAGATCACGCGCCCGAAGCCGCTGATCACGGCCGCCATCACGCCGTAGCGCGCCTCGTGCAGCACGGTGGTCATCACGCGCCAGCGCGAAGCGCCGAGAGCACGCGCCGTTTCGGCATAGCGCGGGTCGAGCGCCTGCACCGCCGCCAGCGTAAAGGCCAGCAGCACCGGCAGCCCGACCACGAACTGGCCGGCGATGATGCCCGACTGCGAGAACAGCCACTCCAGCGGCCCGAGCGGCCCGCGGCGCGACAGCAGCAGGTACAGCAGCAGGCCGATCAGGACGGTGGGCAGCGACAGCGCGCACTGTGCCAGCCACACCGCGATGCGCCGCCCCGGAAAGCGGTGCATGGCGATCGTATAGCCGAGCAGCACGGCAGGCGGCGTGGCCAGCAGCAGGCCGATGACGCTGGTCTTGATCGACACCCAGACGATGTGCCAGAGCGCCGCGTCGCCGGAAAACAGCAAGGCGAACGCGTGCAGCGTGGCTTCCCACAGGGTCATGCGGCAAAGCCCTTCACGCGCGCACGGGAAGCGGCAGGTCGAGCAGCTCGGGCTGGAACACCAGCCGCTCCTGCCCGGCCAGCAAGAGGAAGTGGCGCCCGCTGCAGCGCGCCAGCAGCGACATGCCGACCTTCTCGGCCACCATGTGCCCCATCTGCGTGGTGCCCGAGCGCGACAGCAGGAAGGGAATGCCCATCTGCGCGCCCTTGATCACCATCTCCGAGGTCAGGCGGCCGGTGGTGTAGAACACCTTGTCCGCGCCTTCCATCCCTTCCAGCCACATCAGGCCGGCAATCGCATCGACCGCATTGTGGCGGCCCACGTCCTCGACGAAGTACAGCAGTTCGCCGGTATTCGAAAACAGCGCGCAGCCGTGCACCGAGCCGGCCTGCTTGTAGATCGATTGCTGGGTGCGGATGGTCTCGACGATACGGTAGACCACGCCTTGCGGCAGGCGCGCCTCCGGCGGCAGCACGATCTGGTCGACTTCGTCCATCAGGCCGCCGAACACCGAGCCCTGGCCGCAGCCGGTGGTGACCACCTTTTTCGCGGTGCGTTCTTCCACGCCCTGGATGCCGTTGCGCGTAACCACCGCCACCGCATCGACCGCCCAGTCGACCTGCACCGACACCACCTCTTCGATGCTGCGCACCAGGCGCTGGTTGCGCAGGTAGCCGAGGGTCAGCGCCTCGGGCGCGCCGCCGAGCGTCATCAGGGTAACCAGCTCGCGCTTGTCGACATACACCGTGAGCGGACGCTCGGCCGGAATCGACAGCGCGGAGCGGCGCCCTCGCTCATCCAGCGCTTCCACCTCGTGGGTGAGGCGGGCCTGGGCATCGGACAGGAGCGGGCGGTAACGTGGCAAGTCGGGACAGTTCATATTGTCGATTGTGCCACGCCGTCGAGAATCTGGCCGCCACCGTAGCTGCCCTGGCGTGCCACCTCCCCGCCCGCCACCACCTTCACCGCGCAGTACTTGAATTCCGGGATCTTGCCGTAGGGGTCGAGCGCCGCATTCGTCAGGCGGTTGATCGCCGCTTCGTAATAGCAGAAGGGGACGAAGATCGCGCCCACCGGCGAGCTGTCGTCGGCGCGCGCCCACAGCACCACCTCGCCGCGGCGCGAAGCGATCGTGATCGCGGCGCCCGGCTGCACGCCCAGGCGCTGCAAGTCGAGCGGGTGCACCAGCGCCACGGGATCGGGTTCGATCGCATCGAGCACGCCGGCGCGGCGCGTCATGCTGCCGGTGTGCCAGTGTTCGAGCTGGCGCCCGGTGATCAGGACCATCGGGTAGTCGGCATCCGGCCGTTCGTCGGCGGGAATGATGTCGGCCGGGACGAAACGCGCCTTGCCGCCCTCGCGCGGGAAGGAATCCGTGAACACCACCGGCTGGCCCGGTCCCTCTTCCACCGGGCAGGGATACACGACCGCGCCTTCGCGCTCCAGCCGCTCCCAGGTGATCCCGCCGATGCTGGCCATGGTCTTGCGCATCTCGTCGAACACGGCGGACACGTGGCCGTAGTTCCAGGGCAGTCCGAGCTGCTTTGCCATCTGCCCGATGATCCACAGGTCCGGCTTCGCCTCGCCCGGCGGGTCGATCGCTTGCCGGCCCAGCTGCACCAGGCGGTCGGTATTGGTAAAGGTGCCGGTCTTTTCGGGGAAGCTCGACGCCGGCAGGATCACGTCCGCGAGATAGGCCGTCTCGGTCAGGAAGATGTCCTGCACCACCAGGTGCTCCAGGGCGGCCAGCGCGGCGCGCGCGTGGTTGGCGTCCGGGTCGGACATGGCCGGGTTCTCGCCCATGATGTACATGCCGCGGATCTGGCCGGCACAGATGGCATCCATGATCTCGACCACGGTCAGGCCGGGCTTCGGGTCGAGCGTGGCGTTCCAGGCTTGCTCGAACTTCGCGCGCGCGGCCGGGTTGTCGACGCGGCTGTAATCGGGCAGCATCATCGGGATCAGGCCGGCGTCCGAGGCGCCCTGCACGTTGTTCTGGCCGCGCAGCGGATGCAGGCCGGTGCCGGGGCGGCCGATCTGGCCGGTCATCAGGGAGAGCGCGATCAGGCAGCGCGCGTTATCCGTGCCGTGGATGTGCTGGGAGATGCCCATGCCCCACAGGATCATCGAGCCTTTCGACGTGGCGTACAGGCGCGCGACGTAGCGGATGGTCTCGGCGTCGATGCCGCAGATCGGCGCCATCGCTTCCGGGCTGTAGCCGGCCACGTTGGCTTCGAGTTCGGCATAGCCGACGGTGCGCGCGGCGATAAAGGCCGGGTCGACCAGGCGCTCCTCGACGATCGTGTGCATCAGCGCGTTCAGCAGGGCGACGTCGGTGTCGGGCTTGAACTGCAGATAGCGGTGGGCGTGGCGCGCCAGGTCGGAGCGGCGCGGATCGAGCACGATCAGCCTGGCGCCAAGCTTGACCGCGTTCTTGATCCAGGTGGCGGCCACCGGATGGTTCACCGTGGGATTGGCGCCGATGACGACGATGACTTCGGCGCGCATCACGTCCATCACCGGATTCGACACCGCGCCCGAACCGATCCCTTCCAGCAGCGCCGACACCGAGGACGCGTGGCACAGGCGCGTGCAGTGGTCGACGTTGTTGGTGCCAAAGCCGGTGCGCACCAGCTTCTGGAACAGATAGGCTTCCTCGTTGCTGCCTTTCGCCGAGCCGAAGCCGGCCAGGGCGCCACCGCCGTGTGCGTCGCGTATGCGCGCCAGCCTGCCGCCGGCCAGCGCCAGCGCTTCTTCCCAGCTCGCTTCGCGGAACACGTCCAGCACGCGGGTCGGGTCCATGACAAAGTCGCCGGACTTCGGCATGCCTTCGCGCCGGATCAGCGGTTTCGTGAGCCGGTGCGGATGGTGGGTGTAGTCGAAGCCATAGCGTCCCTTCACGCACAGGCGGCCGTGGTTCGCCGGCCCGTCGCGCCCTTCCACGTACAGGATCGTGTTCTCCTTGACGTGGTAGGTCAGCTGGCAGCCGACGCCGCAGTAGGGGCAGACCGAATCGACCTGTTTATCCGGGATGTTCAGGGCCACGCCGCGCGCCGGCATCAGGGCGCCGGTCGGGCAGGCCTGCACGCATTCGCCGCAGGCCACGCAGGTGGAGTCGCCCAGCGGGTCGCCCTGGTCGAACACGATCTTCGCTTCCTGGCCGCGGAAGGCCAGGCCGATCACCTCGTTCACCTGCTCGTCGCGGCAGGCGCGCAGGCAGCGCGTGCATTGGATGCAGGCGTCGAGATTGACGGCGATGGCGGCGTGGCTGGCGTCAAGCTGCGGCTGCGTGCGCGTCGGCGCGAAGCGCGGCTTGCCGACACCCAGCCGGCCAGCCCACACATCGACCTCGTTGTTGCGCGTGTATTGGGCTTCGGCCAGGTCCGACTGCAGCAGTTCGATCACCATCTTCTGCGCGGCCACGGCGCGCGTACTGCTTGTGCTGACCTTCATGCCGGCGTTCGGGAAGCGGCAGCAGGATGGCGCCAGCGTGCGCTCGCCCGCGATCTCCACCATGCAGGAGCGGCAGTTGCCGACGGGCGCCAGTCCGGGCTTGTAGCACAGATGCGGCAACTCCACGCCTTCGCGCCGGGCCACTTCGATCAGGGTTTCGCCGGGCAGCGCGTCGACCGTGCGGCCGTTCAATTCGAAGGCGATGGTCTGGATATTCGCTTTCATGACAGCCCCAGCTCTTGAGGAAAATACTTGATGACGCAATCGACCGGGTTCGGCGCCGCCTGGCCCAGGCCGCAGATCGAGGCGTCGCGCATCACCTGCGACAGTTCGCCCAGCAAGGGTACATCCCACTGCGGCGCCGCGATCAGCGCCAGCGCCTTGGCCGTGCCGGCGCGGCAAGGCGTGCACTGGCCGCAGGATTCGTCGGCGAAGAAGCGCATCGTGTTGCGGGCGGCGGCCACCGCGCTGTCGTGGTTCGAGAGCACCACCACCGCGGCCGAGCCGATGAAGCAGCCGTAGGGCTGCAAGGTATCGAAGTCGAGCGGGATATCGCCCATGCTTGCCGGCAGGATGCCGCCCGAGGCGCCGCCCGGCAGGTAGGCGTAGAAGCGGTGCCCGTCCGCCATGCCGCCGCAGTATTCGGCTATCAGTTCGCGCACCGTGATGCCGGCCGGCGCCAGCTTCACGCCGGGTTCACGTACCCGGCCCGAGACCGAGAACGAACGCAGGCCGCGCCGGCCGTTGCGGCCATGGCTGGCGAACCAGTCGCCGCCGCGCTCGAGGATCTCGCGCACCCAGAACAACGACTCGAAGTTGTGTTCCAGCGTGGGCCGTCCGAACAGCCCGATCTGCGCCACGTAGGGCGGACGCAGGCGCGGCATGCCGCGCTTGCCCTCGATCGATTCGATCATGGCCGACTCTTCGCCGCAGATATAGGCGCCGGCGCCGCGCCGCAGGAAAATCTCCGGCATGCCCTGCACCGGCGGGTCCAGCCGCAGTGTGGCCAGTTCCGCTTCCAGCAGCGCGCGGCAGGCGTGGTATTCGTCGCGCAGGTAGATGTAGATGGCGTCGATGCCGACCGCCCAGGCCGCGATCAGCGCGCCCTCGATGAAGCGGTGCGGGTCGCGCTCCAGGTAGACGCGGTCCTTGAAGGTGCCGGGTTCGCCTTCGTCGATGTTCACCGCCATCAGGCGCGGGCCGGGCTCTGCGCGCACGATGCGCCACTTGCGCCCGAGCGGAAAGCCGGCGCCGCCCAGGCCGCGCAAGCCCGACGCTTCCAGCGTGCCGATGATGGCTTCGACCTCGTGCAGGCCGGCCACGCAATCGCGCAGCAAGCCGTAGCCGCCGGCCGCGCGGTAGGCCGCGTAGTCGATATGGGTGGCCGCTTCGGCCGGCGCGCCTGCCGATACCCGCGCCCGCACCGTTTCGACGCTGGCCTGCGCCACCGCCTGCCGTCCCACCAGCGCCGCCGGCGCCTGCTCGCAGCGGCCGATGCAGGGCGCCTCCAGCACCCGCACTTCCTGCCCGAGGATGGCGGGCAAGCGCGCCAGCAGGCTGGCCGCGCCCGCCATCTCGCAGGACAGGCCGGCGCAGACGCGTACCGTGAGCGCGGGCGGCGCCGCCTCGCCCTCGCGTACGACCTCGAAATGGTGATAGAAGGTGGCGACCTCGAAGACCTCGGCCTGGGACAGGCGCATCTCCTGGGCCAGCGCTGCCAGGTGGGTGCTGGGGATGCAGCCGAAGCGGTCCTGCAGCTTGTGCAGGTGCTCGATCAGCAGGTCGCGTGCGCGCGATGCCTCGCCCAGCAGGGCCTGCACCTCGGCCAGCGCCTGCGGATCGACGCGGCGGCCTTTCGGCGCCTCGCGCTTGCGCTGGCGGCTGGCCCCCGCGACCGCGATCGGAATGACGGGATGGTTCATCGTTGTCTCCAGGACGGGCTTCGTTGTGCCGCTTTTTTGTTCAAGCATATGCCAGTTTCCTGGCCAACTCAATGCACAAAGCGTGCAGGCGGCAGCGGTCCGGAGACGGTTATCGAAATGCTAGCGCCGCCGCTTCTTCCAGTCGTACTCCGGCCCGGTCACATCCACGCCCGGGTGACCGACCACGTCCGGATGCTCGGAACACATGGTCACGAAGCGCACGCCTTCTCCGGCACGCTGGCGCTTGCGCAGCTCTTCCATGAAACCCATCGCCTTCACCATCTCCTCGGTGCCGAAAGCCTGGGCATGCGGGGTGGTATCAAGCTCTTCGACCATGGTCCAGTACACCATATACATCGGCAAAGCTCCTCAAAAACCCTGCCGAACCGGCAAGGATGACACAACGTTGACCCTTTGTAGATCGGAATATTGCACCAATTAGATGCAGATCAAGGGTATTTAACAGAGGAAACGGATATGAAGGTAAAAGTAGGACTAGTCCGAAATGTCTTCATTATGTGCGCCGTTTCACATAATTGTATCTTTGACGCCGCTAGGCTTAAGCCTGTCTTCACTAAAGCAGGTAGATCTCATGAACAGCAACAAGCATATCCAGCCAGATACCGCACCCGAGCTGGCGCTTTGGGGCGGACTCGAATGCACCGTCAACCGCGTACGCGACCAGTACTTCAGCCAGATGGACCGCAACGGCCACGCCAGCCGCCTGCAGGACATCGAACGTTTCGCTTCCCTCGGCATCAAGGCCATCCGCTACCCCGTCCTGTGGGAGCGCACCGCCCCCAACGGCATCGAGAACGCCGACTGGTCCTGGTCCGACGCGCGCCTGCCCGCCCTGCAGCGGCTGGGCGTCACCCCGATCGTCGGCCTGGTCCACCACGGCAGCGGTCCGGAGCACACCAGCCTGGTCGATCCAGCCTTCCCCGAAAAGCTCGCCGAGTACGCCGGCGCGGTAGCGGCACGCTACCCCTGGGCCGAGTACTACACCCCGGTCAACGAAATCCTGACCACGGCGCGCTTCTCGGGTCTGGCAGGCGTCTGGTACCCGCACGGGAAGAGCCACGCGATTTTCGTGCAGGCCCTGCTGATCGAGACCCGCGCTACCGTGCTGTCGATGCGCGCCATCCGCGCAGTGAACCCGGAAGCGAAACTGGTGCAGACCGACGATTTGTCGAAGACCTATGGCACGCCCGAGATGCAGTGGCTGGCGGACTTCTTCAACGAGCGGCGCTGGCTGGGCTGGGACCTGCTGTGCGGGATGGTCGA
>DAMABW010000238.1:0-7361 GCA_031999925.1 Massilia sp.
CCGGCCCCGCACCGCGCGATCATCGCCGAGCGTGTGCAGACCTACCGCGAGCACTGCACGGTCCTGCAAAGCATCCGCACCAAGGCGCCGATGAAGCAGCTGATCGCGGAGTTGGAAAACTATGCGGGTTCGGAGCTGGATACGGAATATCCGTAGGGTGGTCCGGGCCGCGAAAGGCGGCCCCACCCTGGAATACGCGTGGTGACGGCTCAAACGCCGCCCACGCGTTCAACCACCGCCGGATATATCGCAGCAGATCATCAGCCTGTTGAACGCGTGGGCACGGGGCGCCCACCCTACGTATGCATCCTTCACTAACGTATGACACGTAGGGTGGGCGCCCCGTGCCCACGCGGACATGCGCGTCACGTTGGCTGTCTTCCACATCCCGTCAACACACCCACCAAAACCCCGCCCCCTCCAGCAGCCCCGGCCAATCTTGGTTATCATGAGCAGTCGAGTTCCAGGATCCACCCCATGTCTACCCCTGCCATCGCTGCCGGCAGCACCGAATTCAAGCGCGTCAACCGCGCCATGGCCTTCGGTGGTTTCTCCACCTTCGCACTGCTCTACAGCGTCCAGCCCCTGATGCCCCTGCTGGCACGCGACTTTGCCCTCACCCCCGCGCAAAGCAGCCTGGCCCTGTCGATCTCCACCGGCGCCCTGGCGATCTCCCTGCTGATCTCGAGCATCCTCTCCGACCGCTTCGGCCGCAAACCCCTGATGGCCGCCTCGATGTTCAGCGGCGGCCTCCTGACCCTGCTGGCCGCCTTCACCAGCGACTACGCGCAACTGGTCGCCCTGCGCGCCCTGATGGGCTTCATGCTCGGCGGGATGCCCGCCGTCGCCATGGCCTACCTCAGCGAAGAGATCGAAGGCAGCTCGCTCGGCCTCTCGATGGGCATGTACATCAGCGGCAGCGCCTTCGGCGGCATGTTCGGACGCGTGCTGGCCTCGGTGATCAGCGACTTCTATTCCTGGCGCCTGGCCCTCGGCCTGATGGGCGCCGCCGGCCTGTACGCGGCCTGGGAATTCTGGCGCAGCCTGCCGGTCTCGAAGCGCTTCCGGCCGGGGCAGGGCGGCCTGTCAGGCCTGGTCGACGGCGCGCGGCGCCACCTGTTCGACCGCGGCCTGCCTTTCCTCTTCATGCTGGCCTTCCTGCTGATGGGCTCCTTCGTCAGCCTGTACAACTACATCGGCTACCGCCTG
Organism: Massilia sp.; assembly: GCA_031999925.1. Taxonomy (GTDB): domain Bacteria; phylum Pseudomonadota; class Gammaproteobacteria; order Burkholderiales; family Burkholderiaceae_D; genus Telluria. The sequence continues at coordinate 1,210 of DAMABW010000238.1, forward strand.
CTTGGGCCGGAATTCGGGTTGCGCCAGAGCGCGGTCGGCGCGCTGTCGGTGCTGTACCTGCTCGGCATCTTCAGCTCGGTCTGGGCCGGCCGCCTGGCCGACCGCCTGGGGCGGCGCAACGTGCTGTGGCTGGTGATGTCGCTGATGCTGGCCGGCCTGCTGCTGACGCTCTCCGGCAACCTGGTCGCGGTTGTCGCCGGCGTTGGCCTCTACACCTTCGGTTTCTTCGCCTCGCACTCGGTGGCCAGTAGCTGGGTCGGTCGGCGCGCGCGTCCGCCGCAGGCGCTGGCCTCGGCGCTCTACCTGTTCTTCTACTACCTCGGGTCGAGCGTGGTCGGCTGGTTCTCGGGCTACCTGTGGGAGCATGGCGGCTGGTTCGGCGTGGTCGGCCTGCTCGGTGCGATCCTGGTGCTGGCCATGCTGATCGCCTTGCGCCTGCGCGGCCTGGCGCCGCTGGAGGCGGGCGCGACCTCTGCCTGATATGCGCTGCGAGCTCGAATGAAACAAGTTTGATGGAAAGCATTTTGATTTTCGTTTGGGTAAGGTGCGCTCAAAACGCACTTATTTTGACCCGGCGCTAAAATCGGCTGCTCTCTTTAAAACGGAGGTCATCATGTTGCAAGCAAACGAAATCCAGCAACGCTACACCCATCTGCAGCAAACCATCGGTGAAGCCGAGCAGGCTTGCCGCTCGTCGCAAGACACGCCGAAGGAAATGCGCGACTGTATCGAGAAAATCTCGCGCGAGCTGAAACAAGCGCGCGATGTCATGCAGTCAAACGATGAAGCACGAATCGTCCAGTGCGTCGACAGCCTGGAAGACATGGGCGACGAAGCCAAGCGCATCAGCCGCTCCAGCCCGCAAATGCCGGCGCACCTGGAAGCGGTGGTCACCCGCGTCCACGCGGAGCTGTCCGACTTCAAGCACAAGCTGCATTAATCCGCGAACAGCGCAGCAGGGGAAGAAAGCCTACACCACACCCTTGCCGCGCAATGCCGCAATCTCGTCGCCGTTCTTGCCCAGCACATCGCGCAGCACCTCGTCGGTGTGCTCGCCCAGCAGCGGCGGCGCCTTTGCACTGGTTGCCGGCGTGGCCGACATCTTCATCGGGCTGCGCACCAGTGTGACCTTGCCGGCCGCCGGATGCGGCAATTCGATTGCCATTCCACGCGCCTGCACCTGTTCATTAGCGAACACCTCGCCCACATCGTTAATCGGCCCGCACGGCACGCCCACTTCTTCCAGCATCGCGATCCACTCGTCGCGCCCGCGCGTGGCCGCCATCTCGGCCAGCAACGGCACCAGCACGTCGCGGTGCTGCACGCGCAGCGGGTTGGTGGCGAAGCGCGGATCGTGCGCCAGTTCGGGCCTTCCGCCGGTTTCGACAAATTTCCGGTACTGGCCATCGTTCCCTGCGGCGACGATCATGTGCCCATCGGCGCAGGCGAAGGTCTGGTAAGGGACGATATTCGCGTGCGCATTGCCCCAGCGCTTCGGCGCCTTGCCGCTGGTGAGGTAGTTGCTGCCGACGTTGGCCAGCATCGCCACCTGGGTGTCGAGCAGGGCCATGTCGATGTACTGGCCTTCGCCGGTGCGGTCGCGATGGGTCAGTGCCGCCAGCACGGCGATGGTCGCGTACATGCCGGTCATCAGGTCGGTCAGCGCCACGCCGGCCTTCTGCGGGCCGCCGCCCGGCAGTTCGTCGCGCTCGCCGGTTACCGACATCAGGCCGCCCATGCCCTGGATCAGGAAGTCGTAGCCGGCGCGGTGCGCGTAGGGGCCGTCCTGGCCGAAGCCGGTGATCGAGCAGTAGACCAGGTCCGGCTTCACTGCCTTCAGCGATTCATAGTCGAGGCCATAGCGCTTCAGGTGGCCGACCTTGAAGTTTTCCAGCACCACGTCCGCATGGCGTGCCAGTTCGCGGATCAGGGCCTGGCCCTCGCTGCTCGCGATATCGACTGTCACCGAGCGCTTGCCGCGGTTCGCCGACAGGTAGTAGGCCGCTTCGCTGGTGTTCCGACCGTCCGCGTCCTTTGCATAGGGTGGGCCCCAGGCACGCGTGTCGTCGCCACTGCCGGGGCGCTCGATCTTGATCACGTCGGCGCCCAGGTCGGCCAGGTTCTGTGCGCACCAGGGGCCGGCCAGCACGCGCGAGAGGTCGAGCACGCGGATGTGGCCGAGCGCTTTCGAAGTATCGGTCATTGTCTTTTTCGCCAGGTTGAAAGAGGGCCGATTATAGCTGGCCGCGTTCGACGATCTTTACTTCACGCGCGCTGGGTGCGAGCGCTTGGTCGATGACATCGAGCGCCAGTTGCGGGCGCGCGGCGCCGCACATGAAGATGTCGGCGGCGGCAAAGCCGACCTCGGGCCAGGTGTGGATCGAGATGTGCGATTCGGCCAGCAGCAGCACGCCAGTGATGCCCATGCCGGGGCCGAAGGTATGGAAGTGGCTGTGCAGGATGCGCGCGCCGGCGGCCAGCGCCGCTTCGCGCAGCAGGGCGTCGATGCGCTCGGCGTCGGTCAGCAGTGCGGCCTCGATACCATGCAGGTCAGCCAGCAGGTGGATGCCGGCGGGACGATGGATCGGGCTCACTTCGGTGCTCACTTGTGCCCGCCGCCGTAGGAGCCACCCGAATATCCGCCACCGGAATAGCCGGAGCCGCCGCCCCAGCGCCCGCCGCCGGTGTTCGACGAAGAGCTGAACAGCGACAGCCAGCTCACCACCACGATGACGGCGGTGACCAGGAGGGCATAGGCGGAGTACTTGTTACGCATGGGTTTCTATTTTTCCTTCGCCGTCAGCATCAGCGGCAGCCATAGGAGCACCAGGCCGATAATGGTAAAGAACAGTACGGTGCCGAAATTGAAGAGCAGGGGCACCAGGTTCAGCGCGATCAGCCACATCGTGAACTTCGCCGCGGACCCGCCGCCACCGTCCATTTGCGCGGCCGCATGGGGCTTCACCGGCGCGGCCATCTGCTTGCCGAACCAGGTGCGGACCTGGTCGTCGGCCACCGGCGTCGAACGGCTCCAGGTCAGCTCGTCCGCCGTCAGTTCGGCCGACAGGCGCGTCGTGCCGCGCTCGTACTCGACCACCTGCGCCTTGTCGCCGGCCGCCACGCGCCAGTTGAAGGCGCCGGCCGCGTACAGCACCGTGGCTTCGTAGCCGTACAGCTTGCGGTAGGGGAGCTTGTCGAGCATGACTTCCTCGACCACTGGATTGGCCGGCGTCGGCCAGGTGTCGAGCACCTGCGAACGCTGCCAGCCTTCGTCGGTCTCCACCAGCCATAGCAAGCCGCCCTTGGCATCGAACAGCAGGTACTCGAACCAGGTCGATCCCTCGTCGTCCATTCTTTGCATGACGCCGCTGACGCGCAGCTCCTGGCCGTTGATGCGCGCCGTGGCGCCGAGCGGGATGGTCAGCGGGATGCGGCTCGCTTCTTCTCCCTTGGCCAGTACCTGCACCTGCGGCGTGCTGGCATCCAGGCGCGTCTGGCAGGCCGGGCACACCAGGTTGATGGCCATGCCCGGCTGGTAACCGATCGCCGTGCCGCAGGAAGGGCACAAAAGCGACTCAACCCGCCCGCGGTAACGCCCGGCGCTGGCCTTGATCTGCTCGTCGTCGCGCAGCAGCTGGGCCTTCAGGCCGGGCAGGGTGACCGCGAAGCCGCTGTACAGCAGGGGTTTGTCGCCGTCGGAGTAATCGAGGGTGGCGAACTGGCCCTCGCGCCGGAAGTCGGCCACGCGTGCCTGCCAGCCGGGGCCGACGCGGAAAGGCAGTTCGCCCTGGCCGCCGGTGCAGGTGGCCACGCGGCGGTCGGCCAGCGTCTGCGGCCCCAGGCCGAAGCGGTATTGGCCGCCCGGACGCATGGCATCGAAGGCTGGATAGTCGTCCTTCAGTTCCTGCTCGACCGTGAGCACGTACTGGCTCGATGCGTCGGACAGCCAGCCGCCCGCGCCATCGTCGTACAGCACATACCACTCGTTCCACATGCCGGCGTCGTAGCGCAGCTGGATGCGTCCGACCACGGTGAAGCTGCGCCCGCCATGCTCGCCGCTCGTACCGACCTGGATCGGCGAATAGTCTTCCAGTACCTCGGACATCTTGCCGAGGTCGCGCACCGCGCCGGCTTCCTTGAGCACGCAGGCGCGGCAGAATTCGCACACCGCCATGACGGAGGCGTGCGAACGGAACTGGACCGGAGCGCCGCAGGAAGGGCAGGAGACGTTCTGCATCGGCAGCCGTTCAGCCGATCAGCTTTTTCAGCAGCTCGGCCTTCGTGCTGTCGTAGTCGGCGGCGGAGATCAGGCCTTTGTCCAGCAGGCCTTTCAGCTTGCTCAGGCGGTCTTCGATCGAGTCCTGGGCCGGCGCAGCCGGTGCTTGTGGAGCGGCGGCCGGTGCCCCTGGCTGCTGCGCGAATGCACCAGTCATGCCCTGGGCCATGGCCTGGCCCACCGCCATGCCGGCGCCCACGCCGGCGCCGATGCCGGCCAGGCCGCCTTCGTTCTGCGCCGCCAGCGGGATGCTGCTGGCCACCTGGAACTGGGTGAAGCCGCTCATGCGGTCCGCGCCGAGGCTGCCCTTCATGCCGGCCGAGATGCGCTCGTCCAGCGCCGCCTGCAGTTCTTCCGGCAGGCTGACGCTGGCCACATTGAACTCGTCGAGCTTGACGCCATAGCGGGCAAAGGCCGTCGCCAGGTCCTTGTACACCTGCTGCGCCATCAGCGCCTGGTTGGCGGCCATGTCGAGGAAGGCGACGTTCGAGCCGCCCAGCGACGACGCCATGGTCGCCATCAAAATGCCGCGCAACTGGTCTTCGACCTGGTCGCGCGTGTAAGTGTCACGCGTGCCGCTGATTTCGGTGAAGAAGGCGCGCGGGTCGCCGATCCGGTACGAGTACATGCCGAAGGCGCGTACGCGGATCATGTCGAAGTCCTTGTCGCGGATCGTGATCGGCTGCGGCGTGCCCCACTTGCGGCCGGTCTGCACGCGGGTGCTGAAGAAGTAGACGTCGGACTTGAACGGCGAATCGAACAGCTTGTCCCAGTTCTTCAGGTTGGTTAGCACCGGCAGGGTACGCGTGGTCAGCGTGTGCGTGCCGGGGCCGAACACGTCGGCGATGCGGCCTTCGTCGACGAAGACCGCCATCTGCGATTCGCGCACGTTCAGCACGGCGCCGTTCTGGATCTCGAAGTCCTGCATCGGGAAGCGCCAGGCGAGCACGCCCTCGGCATCTTCGTTCCACTGCAGGACGTCGATAAACTGCTTCTTGATGAATGAACCGAGGGACATGATGGGCTCCAGGAAGGAACGGGAACGGAAAGGAATCAGGAGATGCTGCCGGCGTTGATCAGGCCGATCGACAGAGAGATCGCGCCCAACAGGCCGCCGAAGGCGCAGTTGTCGGCCTCGATCTGGTCCTTCGACATGCGCAGCATGCGCGTGGCAACCAGGAACACCAGCAGCTGCACCACCATGCCGACCAGGCCCCAGCCGAGGAACTGGTAGTAGCTGGCCGTGTGCATCAGGGCCGAGGCGACGGTGGCGGAAAAGCCGAGCAGGGTGCCGCCTAGCGACAGGGCGGCGGCGCCGTTGCCCTGGCGGATCAGCAGCACTTCGTCATAGGGCGTGACCCGCGTGTACACCACAAAAAAGGCCATGACCATCGCAATGGCTGTCGCGAGGTGCAGCAGATAGGCTAGGATGGCGGGCACTCAGGTTCTCCCAAGAAAGTTGTCTTTATGGCGACACAGCGCGATCTTAGAACAAAAGCCGTTTCATGACCAAAAGAATTCTTATCCTGTCGGTGTTCGTTGTTGCTTCCTGCGGCCTGGCCTATGAACTGATCGCCGGCGCGCTGTCGAGCTACCTGTTGGGCGACTCGGTGCTGCAGTTCTCCACCATCATCGGTTGCTACCTGTTCGCCATGGGCGTCGGCGCCCACTTCTCCAAATACGTGCGCGACGAGGACGTGCTGGCGCGCTTCATCGACATCGAGCTGGCGGTGGGCCTGATCGGCGGCGTCTCGGCCGCCTTCCTGTTCATGGCCTTTTCGTGGATGGCCGGCCCCTTCCGCACGCTGCTCTACACCCTGGTCTTCATCATCGGCATGCTGGTCGGAATGGAAGTGCCGCTGGTGATGCGCGCGCT
>DAMABW010000239.1:0-7350 GCA_031999925.1 Massilia sp.
CCACGCCGGAGGGCGAAACCCAGGTCGACGCCGACGCCACCATCCTCGCCCTGGGCGGCGCCAGCTGGGCGCGGCTCGGCTCGGACGGCGCCTGGGTGCCGCTGCTGGAAGCGCGCGGCGTCGGGGTGGCGCCGCTGGTGCCGTCGAACTGCGGCTTCGACACCGACTGGAGCACCCACTTCAGCGAGAAGCACGCCGGCGCGCCCTTGATCACGGTGGCGGTCGAATACGAAAACCGCGAGGGACAACGCGAACGGCGCCAGGGCCAGTTCGTCGTCACCGCCACCGGCATCGAGGGCAGCCTGGTGTATGCCTTGTCGGCGCCGCTGCGCGACCAGATCGCCGCGCGCGGCGAGACCACGATCTGGCTCGACCTCGCGCCCGACCACGATGCGGAGCGCGTACGCGCCGAAGTGCTGCGCCCGCGCGGTTCGCGTTCGATGTCGAGCCACCTGCAAAGCCGGCTCGGCATCAAGGGCGTGAAGGCGGGCCTGCTGCGCGAATGCCTGGACGCGGCCGGCTACAACGACCCCGAGCGGCTGGCGGGGGCAATGAAGGCGCTGCCGCTGCTCCTGAAACGCCCGCGCCCGATCGACGAGGCAATCAGCAGCGCCGGCGGCGTGCGCTTCGAGGCGCTGGATGCGAACGGTATGCTGCAGGCGATTCCTGGCGTATTCGTGGCCGGCGAGATGATCGACTGGGAAGCGCCGACCGGCGGCTACCTGCTCACCGCCTGCTTCGCCAGCGGACGGGCAGCGGGCGAAGGCGTGCTGCGCTGGTTGAAGTCAGTGTGATCGCAACATAAAAACGGGCGCCGCCAGCAAGCCTGTTGTTAATGCGGTTAGAATGCCCGCTTGTCGTTCGGATTCGATTCATGTCCCGCTCCATCGTTCACCTGCTGTTGTCGCTCCTGCTGCTGCTCGCGCAGCAGGCGTCGATCCTGCACGTCGCAACGGACTGGGGCGGCGCGCGCGGCGGCGCTGCGCTGGCCCAGGAGGAGGAAGCTGGCTTCAAGTCCGGCAAGCTTCCCGGCGGCGCCGCCCACGATGCCTGTGCACTCTGCATGGACAGCGCCCAGCTGGCATTCGCACTGCCGCTGCCGGTATCGCACTTCCTCCCGCTCACGCTGTCCTTCGACACGCCGCCCGGCGCGCACCGCGAAGGCGTCCGCCTCCTCGCGCGTTGGGGCGTCCAGCCGCGCGGCCCGCCGCAAGCCTGATAACACTGCCCGTCATTTTTCTGCTGCCACGGCGAATGCGCCCTGGCAGCGCCGCATGTTATCCGTTTGCAGAAGGTCGAATCACCATGAATACCCAACGTACGCTGCTGGCCAGCGCCATCCTCCTTTCCTTCAACGCGCCGGCCCTGGCGCAAACCACTGAAACCCACGACGCGCATCTGCACAAGGATGCCGTGCCGCAAGTGCTGGTCACCGCCTCGCCGTTCCGCAGCGCCGAGGGCGACCAGATCCTCACGCCGGCCAAGGTGCTGGCCGGCGACGAACTGCGCGACAAGACCGGCAGCTCGATCGGCGAAACCCTGTCGCAGGAACTCGGCGTCTCGGCCTCGGCCTTCGGTGCCGGCGCCTCGCGCCCGGTGATACGCGGCCTGGAAGGCTCGCGCGTCAAGATGCTGGAAAACGGCATGGCCACCAACGACGTCTCCGGCCTGTCGAACGACCACGCGGTGGCGTCCGAAGGCGCGGTGGCGCGCCAGATCGAAATCCTGCGCGGCCCGGCGGCCCTGCTGTACGGCTCGGGCGCCATCGGCGGCCTGGTCAACGTCGTCAACGAGCGCATTCCGACCACGCTGGAGCCGAAACCCACCGGCCAGGTGGAGGCGCGTTACGGGACGGTCGACAACAGCCGAAACGGCTCGGCCAGCGTGGATGGTTCAAGCGGCCACGTCGCGCTGCACGTCGACGCCAACTGGCGCGAGACGAACGACTACAAGATTCCTGGCAACCGCGTGCTGGACGACCCGTCCACCAGCATGAAGCGCCTGCCGAACTCGGAAACCGAAGCGAAGGAAATCGGCGTCGGCGGTTCCTGGGTCGACGACTGGGGCTATGCCGGCTTGTCGGCTTCGCACCAGAGCAATTTGTACGGCATCCCGAGCCTGGAAGGTTCGCGCATCGACCAGAAGCAGGACCGCTACGATTTCGACAGCCTGGTCAGGGCGCCGCTGGCCGGCTTCGAATCCTTCCGCTTCAAGGCCGGCTACACCGATTACCAGCACGCCGAACTGGGCGAAGACGGCCCCGAAGTCCTGTTCGCCAACCGCTCTCTGGAAACGCGCGCCGAGCTGGCGCACGCGCCGGTGGCCGGCCTGCACGGCACCTTCGGCGTGCAGACCGAGAACACCCACTTCTCGGCCCTGAGTGCCGAAGGCGGCCCGGACACGGTGCCGGTCACCCATTCGAAGACCGCCGCCGCCTTCATCGTCGAGGAAGCGAACGCCGGCCCGCTGCGCCTGAGCGCCGGCCTGCGCTACGAAAACGTCGAGCGCGACCCGGTCGGCAACGTCAAGCGCAGCTTCGACCTCTGCTCGGGCTCGTTCGGCGCCGCCTGGCCGTTCGCACCGGGCTACAGCGTGGGCGCCACCGTGTCCTACGCCCAGCGCGCGCCGGCCATCGAGGAGCTGTACTCAGGCGGCCCGCACGACGCCACCGCCACCTTCGACATCGGCAACCCCGACCTGGACAAGGAAATCTCGCGCAACATCGAGCTGTCGGTGGCCAAGACCACGGGCCTGGTGCGCTGGAAGGCGAATGCCTACCGCAACAACGTGTCGAACTTCATCTACGGCCGCATCACCGACTCGTTGGTGGACGAGGAAGGCAACCCGGGCGACGAACTGCGCACCCGCATCTTCGAGCAGGCCGACGCTCACATCCGCGGCGCCGAGGCCGAACTCACCTACAACCAGACCGGTGCCGGCTGGTCGGGCCGCCTGTTCGCCGATACTTCGCGCGGCAAGCTCGACGCGGGCGGCAGCCTGCCGCTGCAACCGGCCGACCGCATCGGCGCCAGCGTCGGCTATCGCCAGGGCGACTGGCGCGGCGGTCTGTCGCTGGTGCATGCGCGCGGCCAGGACCGCCTGGCGGCTTCGGAAACCACGGCCACGCCGGCGTATAACCAGCTGAACGCGAACGTCTCGTACACCCAGCATCTGGAAAGTACCGACCTGACCTGGTTCCTGCTGGCGAAGAACCTGCTGAACGACGACATCCGCGTGTCGACCTCGGTGCTGAAGGACATCGCACCGCTGCCGGGCCGGAACTTCGTGTTCGGGGTGCGCGCCAAGTTCTGAGCGGTAGGGTGGGTTCTCGAACCCACCACATGCGCAGTTGGCATGCCGGTGGGTTCATGAAGCACCACATGCGCCGTTGTCACACCGGTGGGTTCAAGAACCCACCCTACGAACGGCGCCTGAAATCCTATTCGACGAACTGCACGTTCCCGCTGCCGCTGCGCGACACGCTGCGCTGCGACGGCGCGCCGTGCACCTCGATGTCGCCGCTGCCGCTGACCGTGGCGTTCACCGTGTCGCGCACCGTCACGCTCGCGTTGCCCGATCCGCTCTGGCGCAGTTGCGCCTGCTCCACGCGCAAACGCTGGGCGTCGAGCGTGCCGGTGCCGCTGCCTTCGTACTTGAAGCGGCGCGTGGCGCCGGCCAGGCTGAGGGCGCCGGAGCCCATCAGTTCGGCCTCGATGCTGTCGCTGTTGCCGGCGTCCACGCTCAGGTCGCCGCTGCCGTGCAGGACGGCGCTGGCCTGGCGGTAGCGGCCGTTGAACTGCACGCTGCCCGAACCGCTCAGCGACAGCTCGATGCGCTCGCCCGAGAAGCCGTTGATGCGGGTGTCGCCGCTGCCGTCGGCACTCAGGCGGTCCAGCATCGGCAGCGTGACTTCCACTTCCAGCGGCTGCCGGTGGCGCAGCAGGATGCCCTGGGTGCCGATGCGCAGCACGCCATCGCTGCTACGGGTGTCGATGTTCTGCAGCAGGCGCGCTTCGCCGCGCACCACCAGCCCTGGCTGGGGGCCGTAGTGCACGCTCAGGTCGACCGGGGCGCTGAGTTCGATGGCGTGCACGCCGCGCGCGATCTCGCGGGTGTCGCTGGTCACGCTGCGGCCTTCGAGGCGCGTCGGTACGCCCTGGGCGCGCAGCATGGTGTAGGTCAGGCCGATCAGCACGACGGCGAGGACCAGGAGGGCGAAGCCGACTCGTAGCAGGGCGCGCATCCGTTCTCCTCAGTTGCCGCGCAAGAGCGACATGTTCATCTGCAGGTAGCGCTTGACGCCGCTGGCGGCGTAGCGCGTGACCACGATCGAGACCAGGAACAGCACGATCCCGCCCAGCACGAGCGCGAAGCCGAGCACGGTCTGGGTCATGCGCGCGTTTTCGTCGAGGTCGGTCGAGATGCGCACGCTGCTGCCAGCCACGCGCTCGGCGCCGCGCACCACGCGCGAGGATTCGATCGAACGCGCCTCGGCAGCGTCGGCCGCCTCGCCCGCCTCGACTTGTGCATCGCGCCCGGCGGCCGCGTCGTCGGCGTCGTCGATCTCGATGCCGGTGTCGCTGATCGAGATGCGCGTGCGCACCCGCTCGGTTTCGCCGCCGTCGCCGAAGCTGACGTGGCGCAGCGGGCCGTCGAGCACGAGTTCGTTCGCGCCGGCCAGGCCGCTGGCGGTGATCGCGATGCCGCCCACATAAAAGGCCAGTGCCGCCACGTACAGCGCGGCCAGCAGCGAACCGAAGACGGCGGCCGGGATCACCATGAACAGGTTGAAGATCAGCAGTCCGACCACCGACACGCACATGCGCAGCAGGTTGGCCGGGTTCTTTTGCTCGGCGAACGCGGCCATGTGGCTGTTGGCGCGCAGGGTCAGGGCGACCTTCTTCGGGTCGTCGAGTTCGCGCGCGATGTCGGCCTCCAGGCGGCCGGCGGCGGCGCCGTCGACGAAGCGCTGTTCGTACCAGGCAAGGGTCTTGGCTTGCAGCTCGGGCGGCAGGCCGAGCATGGCCCGCTTGAGCGCGTCGAGGTATTCCAGCTTGCCCATGGATGCGGCGCCCGTCTCAGGCATGTCCAAGCAGGAGGATGGCGCGCAGCGCCGGGCCGGTGGCGCCGGCCTCGGCGCCGAAGAGTTCGGGCGCGACCAGGGCCGCGGTGCTGGCGGCCACCACCGCCAGTAAGCCAATCGTGCGCACGCCGAGTTGGTAAGTCATGTTCCTGTCCACGATGTGGTTGTCGATGCTGCTACTGTACGGAACCGGTGGCCGTGCCGCCAGCGGCGTGCGACAGGCTGTCGTTTTCGCGGGGCAGGCGGGCGTAGGAAAGGATGGCCGCGGCGGCGCCCTGGCCGCTGCGTACGGCCGACTCGAGGGTGGCCGGGTAGTCGCTGGCGGTGTAGTCGCCGGCCAGTACCAGGCCGGGCAGGGAGGTGGCGTTGCCGGGGCGCGCCAGGCCCGGGGTGCAGGCGAAAGTGGCGCGCTTGTCGGTGATCACGCGGCTCCAGAGCGGCGTGGCCAATTCTGGCAGCTTGAAGGCATCGGCCAGTTGCCGCGCAATCGATCCGGCCAGCGCATCCTGGCCGAGCGCGGCGGCGGCGCCCGCAGCGCTGACGACCACTGCCAGCAGGCCGGCCTGGTTGGGGTCGAGCTGGCCGCGGTCGAACGCGAACTGGCCGAAGCGCTTGTCGTCGGGCGCATCGAGCAGCGCGCAGAACGGCAGCGGCAGGCGCACGGATGCGTCGTATTGCAGATAGCACGTGGAGATCGGTTCGTATTCGAAGGCGTCCAACTGGCCGGCGATGACCGTTTCGCCCAGCGGCGCCAGCAGGCTGGCCGCCTGCGTGGGCGGGGCGGCCAGTACCACGGCGTCGAAGCCTTGCCAGTCTGCGCCGGCCTGCACTTCCCAGCCGGCGCCGGTGCGTGCCAGTGCGCCGACCTTGACGCCCACGTGCACGGCGCCGCCCTTTGCTTCGAGATGGCGCGCGGCGGCCAGCGGGAACAGGGCGCCCAGGTCCAGGCGCGGGACCAGCATGTCGGAGGCGGCGCGCTTGGCGCCCAGGCTGTCGCGCAGCACCGCCAGGAACACGTTGGCGGAAGCACGCTCGGGCGGCGTGTTCAGGGCGGCCAGGCACAGGGGCCGCCACATCAGGCGATTCAGGCGTTCGGTCTGGTCGAAGCGTTCCAGCAGCACGCTCACCGGCACGTCGTCGTTCAGGCCCCAGCGCATCCAGCGTGCGCTGGTGGTGAAGCGGGCCAGGGCCAGCTTGTCTTCGCGCGTCAAGCCCTGCGCGCGCAGCAGGGCGATCGCCATGTGCCAGGGCGCCGGCAGGCGCGGCGCCACGAAGTCCATGCCGTCGCTTCCGGCCGGATAGCGCATCTGCAGCGGCAGGCGTAGCAGGGCCGCACGCGGGTCGACGCCGACGCGCTTCAGGAGTTTCAGGGTTTCCTTGTAGGCGCCGAGCAGGATGTGCTGGCCGTTGTCGAGCATCTTGCCCTGCACCTCGACGCCGCGCGCGCGGCCGCCCAGGCTGCGGGCGGCCTCGAACAGGGTCACGTGGATGCCCTTGTGCGCCAGTTCGAGCGCGGCGGCGCAGCCTGCCCAGCCGCCGCCGATCACGGCGACACGCAACGCCGTCTTAGTTGCGGACATACGTTTTCCACGCCAGCCACAACTTGCGCAGCGGCGTGAGCGAAATGCGCTGGGTCAGCACGTGGTACTTGTCGCGCGCGATCTCGTCCAACAGGGTGCGGTAAATGGCCGACATCATCAGGCCAGGACGCTGGGCGCGACGGTCGTCCTTCGGCAGGGCGGCCAGGGCTTCGTCGTACATCTTTTGCGCGCGCTCGGTCTGGAAAGCCATCAGGGCCTCGAACTTCTCGCTGTGGCGCGCGTTCAGCAGGTCGGCCGCGGTGACGCCGAACTGCTGCAGCTCGTTCACCGGCAGGTAGATGCGGCCCTTGCGCGCATCTTCGCCGACGTCGCGGATGATGTTGGTCAGCTGGAAGGCCAGGCCAAGCTTTTCGGCGTACTCCAGGGTCTGCGCGTTCTTGTATCCGAAGATGCTGGCCGAGAGGATGCCGACCACGCCGGCCACGTGCCAGCAGTATTTCCTCAGGCCCGCGTAATCGAGGTAGCGGCTCTGGTCGAGGTCCATCTCCATGCCGTCGACGATCGCCTGCAGGTGCTGTTCCTGCAGGTTGTAGGTCGCCAGGTGCGGTTGCAAGGCCTGGGTCACCGGGTGGGTCGGCGTGCCCCCGCACATCTTCGACACTTCGGTACGCCACCAGGCCAGCTTGATGCGCGCGACCGAGCCGTCGGTGGCGTCGTCGACCGTGT
>DAMABW010000240.1:0-7345 GCA_031999925.1 Massilia sp.
GATGTGGACAGCCAACGCCGCCACCGTCAGCCCCTCGGCCGACACCCGCGACGGCCGCGTGCACTTCACCGCCGCCAACCTGAACAACAAACTGCACCGTTCGGAAGAGCACGTGCAGGCCACGCGCACGCTGCGCCACATCTTTGCGGACCACGACCACTTCGTCGTGCACGACACGCTGCCGGCCACGCCGGCCTTCGGCGACGAGGGCGCGGCGAACCACACGCGCTTTGCCGCCGACCATGGCGCGCCGGGCGTGGAGTTCTTCGTGTATGGCCGCGTCGAGTTCGACCCGTCGGCCCCGGCCCCGAAAAAATACCCGGCGCGCCAGACCCTGGAAGCATCGCAGGCCGTGGCGCGCCTGCACGGCCTGGACCCGGCGCGCACCGTGTTCGCCTCGCAGAATCCGGACGTGATCGACCAGGGTGTGTTCCACAACGACGTGATCTCGGTCGGCAACGGCAACGTGCTGTTCTACCACGAGCAGGCCTTTGCCGACGAAGCGGCAACCATCGATGCGCTGCGTCGCACGGCAGCGGGTGTAGGCTTCGAGTTTGCGCCGGTGCGTGTGGAGACCGGCATGGTGCCGGTGGCGGATGCCGTGGCCAGCTATCTGTTCAACAGCCAGCTGCTGTCCAAGCCGGACGGCAAGATGGCGCTGGTGGTGCCGCACGAGTGCCGCGAGAACGATGCCGTGGCGCGCTACCTGGGCGGCCTGGTGGCGAGCGGCGGGCCGATCGACGAACTGATCGAATTCGACCTGCGCCAGAGCATGCGCAACGGCGGCGGCCCGGCCTGCCTGCGTCTGCGCGTGGCGCTGACCGACGAGCAGGCGGCGGCGATGCACGGCGGCGTGATCATGACCGAGGCGCTGTATGCGCAATTGGTCGAGTGGGTCGAGAAGCATTACCGCGACCGGGTCGAGCCGAAGGATTTGATGGACCCGCAGTTGGCGATCGAGTGCCATGCGGCGCTGGAAGCGCTGGAGCGCATTCTCGGTTTGCCCGGTTTATACGATTTCGGTTGATTGGATGGTAAGGCCGGTGGGTTCGAGAACCCACCCTACCTTGCGGTAGTGGATGATCGGATGGTGATACCGCGTGGGCTCAAGAGCCCACGCGGTACAGAAGCAAAGAACAGATAACGCGTCGCGCAGCGCCGCAAATCGTAGGGTGGGTTCTCGAACCCACCAACACAACAGCAGCACAGAAACAACAGCAGCAAAGACCCGACGCCGAGCGCAACCGCGCCATCGTCGACACGATCAACGAGTTACACGCTTCCGGGACAAGGAAGCCAAGGACCTGGACGGGACAACCCCGTCCACCAAACGCCGGTGCATGCAAAGCCACAAGCCGTAGCGCGCACAAGCGACAACATCAAGCTTGGAGAAGCACAATGAACGACATGACGCAAGATCTGCGCACCCAGACCCTGGGCCTGGTGACCAACCAGCCGGCAGCCGGCGCGACCGAGCCGGTGACGGCCCTGATCACCGCCTGGATCCGCTCGCTCGACGAAGAAGACCTGGCCGGCATCGCGCCGCAAGCCCTGGCGCCCGTCCTGTGGGACGGCTTCATGCAGGCCGCGAAGCGCACCCAGGGTTGCCAGATCGCGCAACTGCGCTACAACGACACCAAGGGCGGCAATGCCACGGCCCTGTTGATCGTCAACGACGACATGCCTTACCTGGTCGATTCCTTCGTCATGGCCCTGCGCAAGGAGCGCATCCTGGCTGCTGGCGTGATGAACGCCGTGCTGCCGGTGCAGCGCGACGCCTCGGGCATGGTCGCCGCTGTCGGCGCCGCCGGCTTTCCGCTTGAGTCCTACGTCCTGGTCCTGCTGAACGACGAACTCGCCTTTGAAGAACTCGACAAGCTGACCGCGCGCATCCGCATGGTCGCCAACGACGCCGCCACCGTGCACCGCGACGCCGTCGCCATGGGCGACCGCATGACCGAAGTCGCCGCCGCGGCCAGCGCCCACGGCACCCCGGCCGGCCAGGAAGTGGCCGCCTTCCTCGAGTGGGCCAAGAACGAAGGCTTCGAGCCCTTTGGCTACGCCTACTACGAAGTGCAGCCGGGCCAGCCGCAGCTGGTGCGCGACATCCCGAGCCGCATCGGCGTCCTGAAGGACACCGCGCACCCGGTCTACGGCACCTGCCTGGCCAACATCCCGGGCGAACTGGCCACCCTGTCGGCACGCGCCGAGACCCTGTCGATCGTGAAGGCCGACGTCGAGGGCACCCTGCACCGCGACCAGCCGCTGGACTTCATCGGCGTGCGCAACACCGATGCGCAAGGCAACATCCTCGGCGAGCACTGCTTCGTCGGCCTGTTCACCCGCGCCGCCACCTCGACCCCGCTGGCGCGCCTGCCGTTCGCGCGCGGCCGCGTGGCCAAGGTCCTGAGCCTGGCCGGCGTGCGCCAGGAAGGCTTCCGCGCCGAGAAGTTCCTGGAAATCATGGAGTCGCTGCCGCGCACCGAAGCGCTGGAAGCCGATCCGGAATGGCTGGCACAGGTGTGCAGCTCGGTCGTCTCGCTGTACAAGCAGCCGCGCCCGAAAGTCTTCGCGCGCCGCGACGTGTATGGCCGCCACCTGAACGCCCTGGTCTACCTGCCGCGCGAGCGCTACAGCGCCGCCGTTGCCGCCTCGCTGGCGCAAGCCCTGAAAGACAGCTCGGGCGCGCATGACGTGCGCGTGCAGACCCTGGTGGCCGACGGCCCGCTGGCCCGCGTCTACCTGATCGCCCACGCCGCGCGCAATCCGCTCGATCTGGAAACCGACATCCAGCAGCCGCTGCTGGCCGTGCTGGACGGCTGGCACGACCGCTTTGCCGCCATGACCGGCGGCGTGGAAGACCACGCCCAGCGCAGCAACCTGCGCAAGCTCGGCGCCAACCTGCCGGTGTCCTTCGTTACCGCCACCGCGCCGGACGTCGCCTTCCGCGACCTGCAGGCCATGCTGAACATCGGCCAGCACGAGCGCGTGGCCGTGCGCATCGAGCCGGGCAGCGGCGAAGGCAACGCCGCACGCGACGCCTCGATCCGCCTGTACTCGAACGAGAACGTGCCGTCGCTGTCGCGCATCCTGCCGGCCCTGCAGAACGCCGGCATCGCGGTCGACCGCGAGCAGACCTGGTCGATCACCACCGCCGACGGCGTGCGCCACCACGTGACCGCGCTGGCTGTCGACGACGAAAGCGGTGCCAAGCTGGTGAAAGCCGGCATCGCACCGGTGGCCGAGGAACTGTTCACCGCGTTGTTCAACGACGAAGCCGAAGACGGCCGCATGAACGGCCTGACCATCGAAGGCGGCCTGTCGATGCGCGAAGTGCAGCTGGTGCGCGGCTACATCAGCTACTGGCGCCAGCTGGGCTCGAAGTTCTCGGTGCGCTACATGGCCGAGACCCTGCGCATGCAGCCGGCCCTGGTGAAGGAATTCGTCGGCGGCTTCGTGCAGCGCTTCGATCCGAAGCTGTCGCAGTCGGAACACGACGCCGGCAGCGCGAAACTGAGTGCCCTGAAGGCTGGCCTGTCGAGCGTGAACCACGCCGACACCGAGGAAATCATGGCGGCCCTGGTCGACCTGGCCCTGGCCACGGTGCGCACCAACTACTTCCAGAACAGCGGCGAGAAGATCATCTTCAAGTTCGACACCAGCAACCTGGCGCTGGCGCCGGAGCCGCGTCCTTACCGCGAGATCTACGTGTTCTCGCGCCGCTTCGAAGGCGTGCACCTGCGCGGCGGCCCGGTCGCCCGCGGCGGCCTGCGCTGGTCGGACCGTATGGAAGACTACCGCACCGAAGTGCTGGGGCTGGTGAAGGCGCAGATGGTCAAGAACGCCGTCATCGTGCCGGCCGGCTCGAAGGGCGGTTTCGTCTGCAAGCAGATGCCGAAGGACGCGCCACGCGAAATCATGGCCGCCGAAGGCGAAGCCTGCTACCGCATGTTCATCTCCAGCCTGCTGGAGGTGACCGACAACCGTGAGCGTGGCGCCATCGTGCCGCCGCAGGACACCGTGCGCTACGACCAGGACGACCCGTACCTGGTGGTGGCCGCCGACAAGGGCACCGCGACCTTCTCCGACATCGCCAACGGCATCGCCGTGCAGCGCGGCTTCTGGCTGGGCGACGCGTTCGCGTCGGGCGGCTCGAACGGCTACGACCACAAGAAGATGGGCATCACCGCCAAGGGCGCGTTTGAAGCCGTGAAACGCCACTTCTACGAACTGGGCCACGACATGAGCACCACCCCGATCACCATGGTCGGCGTGGGCGACATGTCGGGCGACGTGTTCGGCAACGGCGTGCTGCTGTCGCGCCAATTGAAAGTGCTGGCCGCGTTCGACCACCGCCACATCTTCCTGGATCCGACCCCGGACGTCGAAGTCTCGTTCAAGGAACGCCAACGCATGTTCGCGCTGCCGCGCTCGTCGTGGGAAGATTACGACAAGAGCCTGATCTCGCAGGGCGGCGGCGTGTTCCCGCGCTCGGCCCGTTCGATCGAGCTGACGCCTGAAGTGCGTGCTGCACTCGACATCAAGGAAACGTCGCTGGCGCCGGAAGAGCTGATGCACCGCATCCTGCTGGCACCTGTGGACCTGTTCTACAACGGCGGTATCGGTACCTACATCAAGGCCTCGAACGAGACCCACGCGCAAGTGAAGGACCGCGCCAACGACCGTATCCGCGTCAGCGGCAACGAGCTGCGCTGCAAGGTCGTGGCCGAAGGCGGCAACCTGGGCGCGACCCAGGCCGGCCGCATCGAGTTCGCGCTGAACGGCGGTCGCATCTTCACCGATGCGATCGACAACTCGGCCGGCGTGGATTGCTCGGACCACGAAGTCAACATCAAGATCTGGCTGGACACCGAAGTCAACCTCGGCAAGTTGCCTGAAGCCGACCGTAACCGCATCCTGAACGAGATGACCGGCGACGTCGAGAAGCTGGTCCTGCGCGACAACTCGCAGCAGACCCACCTGCTGACGCGCGAAGTGCAGGCCCAGTCGAACGCCTCGGTGGTCGACGCCTACGCCGCGCTGATCACCAGCCTGGAAAGCGAAGGCGCGGTGTCGCGCGAGCTGGAACAGCTGCCAACGGACGCCGAACTGCAGCGCCGCAAGGCGCAAGGCGAAGGCCTGACGGCGCCGGAACTGGCGGTCGTGGTTGCGAACGTGAAGAACCGCTTCAAGCGCATCCTGGCGACGCTGCCGCTGACGGATGAACCATGGGCCGACACCGTGCTGCGTCCTTATTTCCCGGCCCAACTGGTCGCCACCCGCGATCCGCTGGATCACCCGCTGGCCAACACCATCCTGGCCACCGTGCTGGCGAACGAAGCGGTCAACCGCTGCGGTCCGCTGATGATCCGCGACCTGGCCGCCGAGCACCGCATCGACGACGCCGAAGTCGTGAAAGCTTGGGGCCGTGGCTGGTCGGCGCTGCAATTGGCGCCGGTCTTCGATGCGCTGGACGCCGATGCGCTGAACGTGCCGCGTGAAGTATCGATTGCGGTCGACGCCCGCACCCGCGCACTGCTGCGCGCCGTGATGGAAGGCGTGCTGTCGATGCCGGCAGGCGCCGACGGCATGAAGGAACTGACTTCGCTGTTCGCGAGCAGCGACCAGATGCGCCAGCTGATGCCGGCCAAGTCGGAAGCCGATGGCCACGCTGGCCTGAGCAAGAACTTCGTCGCGTCGTGGAAGGCGGTCGAGGCCATCGAGTCGCTGGCCACCTTCCTGTTCGCGGCGGTATCGGTGCAGCGTCCGGCCGGCATGACCCTGGCCCAGTTCCTGCAGGTCGGCATGGCGCTGCGCGAGCGCGCCGGCATCGACACGCTGGAGCGCGGTCTGAAGCTGCCGGCCACCAGCAAGTCGCAGGAACAGCTGCGCAACTACGCGATGCAGGCACTGCGCCGCACCCAGCAGCGCCTGCTGCTGCAGGTGATCGAGCGTGCCGGCACGGGTGACGCGCTGGCGGCCGTCGATGCGGTGACGACCGAACGTGGCCTGAAGGGCTACGCGCAGGTGACCGACCTCGAAGAAGCGATGCTGGACGTCTGGGCGCTGTCGGAAGGCTCGAACCCAGAGCGCCTGGCGGCCTAAGCGATGAGCGCACCCGACCAGGCACAGGTGCCGGACGCGGTGCGCGCGCTGGCCGAGGCCGATTTCGGCACGGTCGCGCAGCGCTTCGCGGACGCGGGGTTCGCCGTTGGGACGCCTGCCAAGGGCATCCTGACAGTGAAGGGTTCGGATGGTGGCGCCGGCCGTGAGGCGGTGCTGCTGTCGGTTGGCGTGCACGGCGACGAGACCGGGCCGATCGAAATGGTCGCCTACGTGATCGAAGCCCTGTCGCGCGAACCGTCGGCGCTGGCGGTGGACCTGATGCTCTGCGTCGGCAACATCGATGCCATCGCCGCCGGCAAGCGCTTCATCGATGCGGACTTGAACCGCATGTTCAAGCGCGACCGCGGTGCGCTGGCAGGCACCTTCGAGAGCACGCGCGCGGATGCGATCATCGCCGCGACCGATGCGTTCTTCGCCGATGCCGGCCCGGTGCGCTGGCACCTGGATTTGCACACCGCGATCCGCGCCTCGCACTACCCGATGTTCGCGATCGTGCCGGATCTGATCGCGGATGGGCGCAAGGCGGACTTGATCCGCTGGCTGGGCGAGGCGGCGATCCAGGCCATCATCATGAATCCGAAGTCGGCCGGCACCTACAGCTATTACTCGAGCGAGCACCACGGCGCCGCCGGCAGCACGGTGGAGCTGGGGAGGGTGGGCACGCTGGGGCAAAACAACCTGGCCCAGTTTGCCGATGCCTCGGCCGCGCTCGACGCCATGCTGCGCGGCGTGCAGGCGCCTCCGGGCAAGGCCGCGCCGCATGTGTTCAAGGTGGCGCAGGAAGTGGTCAAGCTGTCGGATGCCTTCACCATGGGCTTCAGCAAGGAGACGCCGAACTTCGCCTC
Source organism: Massilia sp. (assembly GCA_031999925.1). GTDB lineage: Bacteria > Pseudomonadota > Gammaproteobacteria > Burkholderiales > Burkholderiaceae_D > Telluria. The sequence continues at coordinate 6,972 of DAMABW010000240.1, forward strand.
GCTCAAGCGCGGCGAGGTCATCGCCACCGATGGGGAGACGGTATACACCGTGTTTCATGAAGAGGAGATGGTGGTGTTTCCGAATCCCGATGTGCGCGTGGGATTGCGCGCCGGCCTGATGGTCGTGCGCATCGATTGAACCGAAAGCCGCGAAAGTTCGCGGCTTTTTTCATGCAGGCCCCGGAACGTTTTTTTGTTAGCCCTCGCATGGCCGTCGTTGGCGCTGGACACTGGCATGTCCGTCGCGTGTCGGCGGCGTATCCCGAGCGCCCGGCCAGCGCTATTTCCATCGTTGACGCCGCGGGGCGAATAGTCGCCGCCGCCGGCTAACGGACGAACACGTAACCGCGTGGGCACGGAGTGCCCACCCTACA
>DAMABW010000241.1:0-7330 GCA_031999925.1 Massilia sp.
GGATTCGAAGGCATCGAGCACGCCGCCGTTGTCAAACACCAGTTCCACGCGTTCCGAGGTGACGAGCGGACGCAGCATGCCCTTCAGGGCGCGGAACAGGTTTTCCACGACCACCGGCGCCAATTGGGTTTCGACCTTGCCGGCCTCGATCTTGGCCAGGTCGAGCAAGTCGTTCACCAGCTCCGACAAATCGGTGGCGGCGGTCTCGATGAAGCGCACCTGCCGCTCCTGTTCCGGCGTCAGGTCGCCGTCCATGCGGTCGAGCAGGAGCTTCGACAGCGCCCGGATCGAGGACAGCGGCGTGCGCAGTTCGTGGCTGGTGTTCGAGAGGAAGCGCGACTTCATTTCGTCGGCCTTGCGCAGGCGCTCGGCCTTGTCCTCGATCTCGGCGTACAGCGCGACGATGCCGCGATTCGTGTCTTCGAGCTCACGCGTCAGCGACAGCAAATCTTCCTGGCGCTCGCGCAGTTCGGCCAGGGTCTCGACGAGTTCCCGGTTCTGCTGCTGCACTTCCTGCCAGGTGTTCGGCGTGGGTGCGGATGCCAGTTCGGCGCCGATCTGGGCCAGGCGCGCGCTGCTCAGCGGCAGCTGCGGCGGCAGCGCCTTGCGCATCACGACGGCGGTACCGCCGGCGCCGTCGGCAATCTCGCAGGCATCCATCAGGCGGTGCGCGGTGACGATCGCCGGGTCGCCGGCCAGGCCCACCTGCACGCTGGCCAGGTGCGTGCCGGCGTTGATGCTGACTTCGAGCTGCTGGCCGCCACGCGTCTCGCTGAGCGCGAACACGGCGCGCGCACCGGGGCCGCCGAGCGAGGCGGCGCGCGCCACTTCGGAAACGGCGGTGGCGATGCGCACCTGGTCCTGCTTCGAGAAGCCGAGCAGATGCGAGACCTGGCGCGCGCGCTGGCGCACCAGCACCACGTCCTGGTCGCTTTCCAGGGCCACGTTCAGGATACGCTGGCTCATGCCCTTCCCTCCCTTCTGCGCACGACGAGCACCATGGCGTCGTCGCGGCGGCGGATATAGTCGCGCATCAGCACCGCCGCGATCAGCGCCGGGCTGTGCCCGAGCAGGCCCGGATACTTGTCCAGGTCCCACTGCGTCTGGATGCCGTCCGAGTGCATGACGACGATGGCGCCGGCCGGGCACGGCGCGCTGAACTCCTGCACCTTGCGCATGTTGTGGCCGACGATGCCGTTGTGCGAGATGAGCGCGCGGCGCACCTCGCCGTCGATCACGCAGGCATTGATGTTGCCGATGCCGGCGAAGCGCACGCTGTCGCCCGCGAAATCGATGCGCGCCGCGGCCAGCGCCGCGCCGCGCGTGGCGCGCAGGGCCTGGTGCGAGGCATCGACCAGCTGCGCCGGCTCCGACGTGGGCCGGTGCTGCAGCTCGACGATCGCGGCATGGGCCGCGGCGGCCGCTTCCGGGCCGTGGCCGAGGCCATCGGCGGCGAGCAGGGTCGCCCCCTGCCCATCGCAGGCCACGCCCCAGCCGTCGCCGCAGGCATCCTCGCCGGCCAGCGGCACGGTCAGCGCACCGACCTCGACCCGGCACAGCTCCGGCGCCGCTTCGTCGCGCCACAGGCGCATGAAGAACAGCGCGCCGTCGCCCGGCCGCGAGTAGACATCGAACTCGTTCGAGAGGCGGCGCAAGGCGCCCAGGCCGGTGCCGGCGGTGCCGGCGGTGGACATGCCGTCGCGCAGGCAGGCATCGACGTCGAGGATGCCGGGACCCTTGTCGACCGCCAGCACGTCGACCCCGGGCACGCCTTCAGCCTGGGCTACATTCAAATAAATGATGCCCTCGCCCGCGTGCTTGAGCAGGTTGGTGCCGGCCTCGGTGACGATCAGCGCCAGCTGGCCGGCGCGGGTTTCGTCGAAGCCGAGCTCGCCGGCGAGGCGTTGCCCGGCGCGGCGTGCGGCCGCGATGTCGCTCGCGTGGGTGATGGCGAACGACAGCTGGGTATCCAGCGACGAAATCAGCGTTTCCATTTTACGACCGCGACCGCGGTGCCCTCTCCCACGCGGGTGTCGATCTCGAACTCGTCGACCAGGCGCTTCGAGCCGCTCAGCCCCAGGCCCAGGCCGCCGCCGGTGGTGTAGCCGTCGCGCAGCGCCAGGTCCAGGTCGGGGATGCCGGGACCGTTGTCGACGAACAGCAGGCCGATGCCGTTGCGGAAACCGTCGGCCAGCTTGTCGAGGTGGCAGGCGCCGCCGCCGCCGTACTTGATGGTGTTGCGTCCGAGTTCGCTGGCGGCGGTGACGAGCTTGGTCTGGTCGACCAGCGACAGGCCGATGGCCACCGCACGCTCGCGCACGTGCTTGCGCAGGCCAACCACATCCTCGTCGCCGCGCAACGGCAAGGTGATGCGGTCGGTGCGCAGCCGGGCGTTCAGCTCCAGCAGCTCGGTGTCGAATTCAACTGCGGTTGCAGCGTTCATCTAGTCAGGTTCTTTCCGAGCAGGGCCATACCCTTCTCGACGTTCAGCGCCGTCTTGACGCCATGCAGGGTCAGGCCCAGCTCGACCAGGGTAATCGCGACGGCCGGCTGCATGCCGACCACCACGGTTTGGGCGTCGAGCACGCGCGCCATCGCCGCCGTATTGCTGATCATACGCCCGATAAAGGAATCGACCAGGTCGAGCGCGGAGATGTCGATCAGCACGCCCTTGGCGCCGTCGCTGACGATGCGCTCGGTGAGGTCGTCCTGCAGGGTCATGGCCAGGCGGTCGTGCATGTCGACCTGGATGGTGACCAGCAGCAGGTCACCCATCCGCAGAATAGGAATGCGTTCCATCGCTTAGGCCTTGGCGATCAGCGCGGTGCCGGTGCGCTCGAGCGCCACGACGAAGGCGTCGGCCAGGGTGGCCTTGGTGATCACGTCTTCGAGATTGACGCCCAGGTGCACGATGGTCTGCGCGATTTGAGGACGGATGCCGCTGATGATGCAGTCGGCGCCCATCAGGCGCGCGGCGGCAATGGTCTTCATCAGGTGCTGGGCCACCAGGGTGTCGACGGTCGGCACGCCGGTGATGTCGATGATGGCGATGATGGCGCCGGTGTCGACGATCTTTTGCAGGATGTTTTCCATCACCACCTGGGTGCGCGCCGAATCCAGGGTGCCGATCAGCGGCAGCGCCAGGATGCCGTTCCACAGCTTCACGACCGGGGTCGACAGCTCCAGCAGTTCCTGCTGCTGGCGCACGATGATCTGGTCTTTTGCTTTCTGGAAGACTTCGATGGTGTACAGGCCGAGCTTGTCGAGCAGGGTGCTGATCGACCACGACGCGGCGGCCAGGGTTTCCGGTTCAGCGGCGAAGCCGGCACTCATCTGGGCGAAGATCGGCTGCTTCAGCGAGAACACGAACGTGGCGGTTTCGCTCGGGGTCGAGCCCGACTTGGCGCGGCTGGACGAGATCTCGGCCAGCAAATCGCGCACTTCATCCCACGAGCGGTGGTCGACGTTTTCCAGCTCGCCGCCGCGGGTGGCGGCAGCAAAGGCAGCCAGGAACTGCTGGCAATGGCCGCGCAGTTGCGCCTTCGAGCTGGCAGTGCCGCGCACGGTCAGCGCCTCGAGCTGCGCAATCCATTGCGAGCCGATCTCGGCTTCGTGTTCCTGGATGAGCTGGCTGATGCGGGCGGCGTTGTCCTTCGTGGTCATCTCTTCGTCCTTGGTAGGTAGGTTTGGCGTAGTGGTCCGGAACCGTGTGCGCAAGCGCGGCGCACCGCTCCCATGATTGGAAAAATGGCCAACTATAACACCTATTTAACTTTCACCACGGCACGGCTGTGCATACGAAAAAGCGCGGAGATACACAATTGACAGGCTGTTTTTTTATTCCGCTGCGAGCGCGCTCAAGGTGGCCTCGTCCGGGAATGCCGTTACGCGCCAGCGCGGCAACTGGAACCCTTCCTCGCGCACCATCAGGTGGCCGGCGGCGGCAACCAGGTCGGCCCAGGCGACATTCCAGCGCCGCCCTTCCCGGCCCGGCTCGTCGAGGTAGCCGAGCACGATGCGGTCGGTCTCGGGCAGCAGCGCCTCGACGCCGGCGGTCCAGGTCGACACACTGAAGATGCGCTCGTCCTCGCCCTTTACCAGCATGTAGGTGGCGACGAAGACATCGGTTCCGTCCTTTTCGTAGCGCTGGTCGAGCAAGCCCTTCTGCTCGGCGTAGTCTTCCTGCAGCGCCATGCGCCGCAAATCGGCCAGCTTGCGCGCCACTTCCTCGTCCGCCGGGACATATGGGACCGCCTTGCCGTCGACGTATTCGTACATCAGGGTCGACACGCGCCGTCCCTCGGTCTGGATCGCCGACTGCGCATAGGTCGCCAGGGTCAGCAAGTCTTCGCGGTCGTGCGAGGCCGACAGCAGCATGCGCCCGCGCGTGGGAATCATCACGACCGGATGCTGGCCGGCCACGCGGTGCACCAGGTCGGGCAGCAGGATGCGCGAGGAATCGTAGGCGTCGTTCCAGTCGCTGGCAAAGTGGTTGGCGCCGATCTGGACGAATTGCTCGGCTGCCAGGTCGCGCAGGTTGTCGAGGGCGATGGCGCTGGCGGCTTCCCGCGTGACGCCCCACTTGTCGAACTGGCTGGTGTCGAGGATGCGGGTCAGGTGCTCGGTGTCCCAGGCCAGCAGCGCCACGGTATCGAGGCTGAAGTCGCTCGCTGCGAAGCCGGTGTTCGGGGCGGCGCCATCGGCCATCGGACCGAGTTGGGCGGCCTGGAGGAAGGCGCCAGTGCGCAGCACGGGCAGCAGGTTGCGTCTTGCGCCTTCGAAGGTGTCCGGGATATCGGTCTGGACGAACAGGTTCGAATACTTCTCCACGACAGCCCGGCGTCCGGCGCGCGAGGCCTGGCAATAGTCATGGTAGAAGTTGTGCAGGTTGACGGCGCCGCCCTCGGCGCCCGGCATCAGGATGCGGAAGTTGGGGGCGTCGAATTCCATCGGGCCTTGGTAACCACGCTCCCTGGCCGCCCCCATGGCGATCTGCGCGAATTTTTCAGGTGAGGGTTTGCGGAAGAAAAGGTCGAGGATTCCCACTGTGTGCTCCGAGATGGCGATAGCTCGGCAGTGTAGAGTGCTGGGGGCATGGCGTCCATTGATCAATCGTGCGCGCTCAGCTCCGGATCATTCGCAAGGCTGCGGGTTCCGGATCAATCACGCTGTAACCCGTACGGTGGGCACTCCGTGCCCACGCGGTTACGTGCGCGCCCTTTCGCTGGCGGCAGCGACTGTTCGCTCCGCGGCTCGAAGCCTGGATGCAAGCGCTAGCGAGACGCTTTTTGATGCGCTGCGAAGGCGCGGCAATATCGATCAAACGAACGTTAACGATGATCATCGTTCCGCGTGGGCACGGAGTGCCCACCGTACGGTTGCGGCCAACGGCTTCCGACACGTTTGCATGATCGAGACGATCAATAAAAAAACCGCCAGGCTCACGCACTGGCGGTTTTTCTATCGCAGCGGCAGTGCCGCCTGATAACTGATTACTGCGCTGCCGCCTCAGCCGGATCAGCCGCCTTCATCGACAGCTTCAGACGACCACGCTCGTCGGTCTCGAGAACCTTCACGCGCACCTGCTGGCCTTCCTTCAGGTAATCGGCCACGGCGTTCACACGCTCGTTGGCGATCTGCGAGATGTGCAGCAGGCCGTCCTTGCCCGGCATGACTTGCACGATCGCGCCGAAGTCCAGCAGCTTGAGCACGGTGCCGTCGTAGGTCTTGCCCACTTCGACCGATGCGGTCAGCTCTTCGATGCGGCGCTTGGCTTCCTGGCCGGCGGCGGCGTCGACCGAGGCGATGGTCACGATGCCTTCGTCGGTGATGTCGATCTGGGTGCCGGTTTCTTCGGTCAGCGCGCGGATGACGGCGCCGCCCTTGCCGATCACGTCACGGATCTTCTCCGGGTTGATCTTGATGGTGATCAGGCGCGGTGCGAAGTCCGACAGTTCGGTCTTCACGGTCGGCACGGCCTTCTGCATTTCGGCCAGGATGTGCTGGCGGCCTTCCTTGGCTTGCGCCAGTGCCACCTGCATGATTTCCTTGGTGATGCCCTGGATCTTGATGTCCATCTGCAGCGCGGTGATGCCCTGCGCGGTGCCGGCGACCTTGAAGTCCATGTCGCCCAGGTGGTCTTCGTCACCCAGGATATCGGTCAGGACCGCGAACTTGCCGCCTTCCTTGATCAGGCCCATGGCGATGCCGGCGACGTGCGCCTTCATCGGCACGCCGGCGTCCATCAGTGCCAGGCAGCCGCCGCAGACCGATGCCATCGACGAGGAACCGTTCGATTCGGTGATTTCCGATACCAGGCGCACCGAGTACGAGAACTCTTCCGGCGATGGCAGCGCGGCAACGAGTGCGCGCTTGGCCAGGCGGCCGTGGCCGATTTCGCGGCGCTTCGGGGTGCCAACACGGCCGGTTTCGCCGGTGGCGAACGGAGGCATGTTGTAGTGCATCATGAAGTCGTCGGTGTACTCGCCCATCAGCGCGTCGATCTTCTGGCTGTCGCGTGCGGTGCCGAGGGTGGCGATGACCAGCGCCTGGGTTTCGCCGCGGGTGAACAGGGCCGAGCCGTGGGTACGCGGCAGGACGCTGGTGCGGATCGAGATCGGACGCACGGTGCGAGTGTCGCGGCCGTCGATGCGTGGCTCGCCTTCCAGGATCTGCGAACGCACGACCTTGGCTTCCATGTCGAACAGGATGTTGCCGACTTCGGCTGCGTCAGCCTGCACGCCCTGCTCGCTAAGTGCGGCCAGGACTTCGCTCGACAGCGACTTCAGCTTTTGCTGGCGCGCCGATTTTTCGCGGGTCTGGTAGGCGTCGCGGATTTTCGCGTCGGCCAGGGCGGCCACTTGGCCGATCAGGGTTTCGTTCTTGGCCGGTGCGGTCCACTCGACTTCCGGCTTGCCGCCTTCGGCCACCAGGTCGTGGATGGCGTCGATGACGGCCTTCATCTGGTCGTGGCCGTAGACGACCGCGCCCAGCATGATTTCTTCCGACAGCTGCTGGGCTTCCGACTCCACCATCAGGACGGCGGTTTCGGTACCGGCAACGACCAGGTCCATCTGCGAGGTCTTCAGCTGGGTGGTGGTCGGGTTCAGGATGAACTGGCCGTTGGCGTAGCCGACGCGGGCGGCGCCGATCGGGCCGCTGAACGGGATGCCCGACACTGCCAGGGCCGCCGAGGCGCCGATCATCGCAGGGATGTCCGGATCGATCTCAGGGTTCACCGACAGCACGTGGATGATGACCTGGACTTCGTTCAGGTAGCCTTCCGGGAACAGCGGACGGATCGGACGGTCGATCAGGCGCGAGGTGAGGG